>JAPJRA010000372.1 GCA_030824835.1 Geminicoccaceae bacterium
CGTCGGAGCTGCTGGCGCTGGTTAATCATGTACAGGACGACGACAACCGGCTCGATGCCCCACTCACGGATCCCGCCCGGCGTGACCTCTGGAAGATCGCCGTCACCAGTGGGGATTGCGAGGACTACGCGCTGGCCAAACAGGAGGCGCTGCACCGCGCTGGCCTGCCGGCCGGCGCGGTGCGGCTGGCCACGGCGCGGCTGACGAGCGGCGAGTTTCATGCCGTGCTCACCGTCGCGACCAGCGACGGTACCCTGGTCCTGGACAATCTGCTGCCGTCCGCCGTCCCCTTGCGCAGCTTGAACTACGCATGGCTGCGGTTGCAGGGCGTCCGCGGCAGCCTGCGCTGGGAGGAGCTGAGTGGCGCTGGCCAGCCCGGATCGGCGACCGGCACCTTGCCGACCGTACGGCAGCGCCACCCTGCACTGGACCGGATCGAGCATCGCAATGGGCCCGTCCCCTCGGTTGTCGGACAGGCATCACCGTAGCGCGGAAGTCTGAACGTCGGGTTAACAGCGGCAGCTCGGCTGCCGATGACTTTATCGCCCCTCGCGATTGCAGACTTGACTTAACTAGCGCTTTAATTGAGTTTCTGTGCGTGCCATCGACCGGCACGTGAGCGAGGGCGGTCCGATGCGGGAGAGGCGGGGATACTCGCGGTTGCATGATTTCGACGTCGTGCTGGCGGGCGATTTCCGGGCCGCCGGCGAGGTCGCCGAAACGATGGCGGCACACCTGGAGATCCTCTCCACCACGGCGCTCGACGTGGGCCTGATCTGGCTGCGCGATCCGGCCCTGACCGCCGCCTCGGCCCTGCACGATCGCGTGGCCGACCTCATTCGAAGGCATGCAGCCGTCCCAATCGAGCCCGACGCCGACGCCCTCAGCGCTGCCGTCCTGCTGCTCTACGAGCCCAGGCTGCTGGTGGCGGCCCTGCCCGGCCTGCCCCGTCTGCGCGCCGATCGGACGCTGGTCGTGCTGACCCAGCCGCTCATGCGCCGTGACGGCCCGAGCTATGACGTCGATGCTGCCGCCAATGCGATCGGCGAGCGGCTGAGCCGCCGCCAGCTCTGGTGCCCGGCCACACCACTGATCCGCACTCAGTATCGCGAGCACGCCCGCGGCCTGGCCTTGGATCCCGAAGACCTGTCGCCCTGCGAGCCGATCGCCGCCTGGCGCACCCAGCGCCTTGCGTCCGGCCGTCGGCATCCCGTGCTCGGGCGCATCATCCGTTACGACGACGATCGCCTGCCGACGACTCGCGAACGGCTGCTCGAGGCCTATCCGGCCGAGCCGGACGTCGAGATGCGCTTTCTCGGCGGCGAAGTCTTGCTGCGCGAGCGGGTCAAGCCGTTGCCGTCGACCTGGCAGCTCCAGTCGGCGGAGATGGCCGGGCCGAAACGCTTCCTCGCCCGCCTCGACGCCTACGTGCAGTACCAGGAGGGGCAGACGCCGCTGTTCCCGCGGGCGGCCCTGCAGGCGATGGCAGCCGGGCGGCTGGCGATCCTCACCCCGAGCCTGCGCCCTGTGCTCGGCGACGGGCCGGTCTACCGCGAACCCGATCAGGTGCTGGACACCATCCGCTACCTACACGCGGAGCCCCGCTTTTATGGACGCTATCTGGCCGAGCAGGACGCGGCACTGGCGGCACGCTTCTCGCCGCGGCAGCTGCTGGACCGGCTGGGTGACCTGATCAAGCCGCAGCGGTCACGCCCTCCCGCAACCGCTACCCGTCGCCGCACGGTGGCACTCTATCCCACCAACGGTGTCGGGCTGGGGCACGTCACCCGTCTGCTCGCCGTCGCACGACGGCTCAACCCACGCTACGATCCGGTCTTCTTCACACCGTGCCACGCCCTGGCGGTGATCGAGCATGCCGGCTTCCGGGCCGAGTACGTGCCAGAGCCGCTCTACGACGACACTGTGCCGGCCGACCATGCGCGCGCCATGGCGCCCCGTCTGGCGGCGGCGTTGCGCTACTATGACCCGGCGGCGATCGTGTTCGACGGCAATGTGCCGCGCGATGCCCTACTGACCGCCGCCGCCGAGACGGACATCCCGCTGGTGTGGGTGCGGCGTGGCATGTGGCGTGCCCATCCGTCTCTCGACCGGCACATGGCGCTGAGCCGCCGGTTCGACGCCGTGATCGAGCCGGCCGAGGCGGCGGCCAGCTTCGACCACGGCGCCACCACCCGGGCCATGGACGATCCGGCACTGGTGCCGCCCATCATGCTGCTCGATCGCGGCGAGCTGATGGATGGCGCTGCCGCGCGCCGGGAGCTCGGGCTGACGGCCGACCGGCCGGCGGCCCTGGTCCAGCTGGGCAGCGGCAACAACAACGACATCGAGCGGCACCTGGACCATCTGGCCGACGCTGCCGGCCGGCTCGATATTCAGCTGATGGTCGCGGAGTGGCTGATCCAGCACAATCCTGTCCGTCGCCGTGGGCTGCGCTATCTCTCGGCCTTTCCCAACGCCCGCCATTTCCGCGCCTTCGACTTCGTGGTCAGCGCCGCGGGCTACAACTCGTTCCACGAGCTGCTGCACCATGGCGTGCCGTGCATCTTCGTGCCCAACGACAACCAGCAAGTGGATGACCAGCGCGCCCGTGCCATCTGGGCGGAGAGCCGCGGCGCCGGCATCTGCGTGCCGCGGGGTGCCGAGAGCGCCCTGCCCGCCTACATAGCCGCCATGCTCGATCCGGCCCTGCGCCGCCAGCTCGCCCGGCGGGGCAAGGCGCTGTGCCCCGTCAATGGCGCGATGGCGGCGGCGGACGCCATCGCCGCGATCGCCGCCCGGAGCTGAGCCTCAAAGGTGGCGACCAAGCTCCAGCCGGCTGCGCGTCACGACGAAATCGTGCGGCTTCGCAGCCTGGTCGAATCGCAGCACCGTCAGCTTCGACTGCTGCGCGATGAAGCCACCAGCCCCTTCCCCGACATCGTCACCGCGGCGTTCCCTTCCACCTGTGTCAAGCCGCGCCTGACGTCGACGGCCGTGACCAGACTGGTCGAGCAGACGGCAGCCCGGCTGGCACTGCGGGAGACACCACTCGGGGCAGCCTTGCAGGCACCCTGGCCGCAACGGCGCGCCGCGATCCCGGTCCTGCGACCCTCCCCCGGGCTGCCGGCCTACGCCCTGCGCAACGTGCCGGACCTGCCCAATGTGGTGTTCGCGCTGTTCCTGCGTCCGCTCGATGATGTCAGAACGACGGTCGATCGCGTGCTGGGCGAGCAGCAGACGGGCGAGCCGTTCCTGCCGGTCTTCCTCACCCACCACAGTGACTTCGCGCCACTGCGCGACCAGCGGCTGGCCTTCGAGTATTTCCCGTTCACGCTCGATGACACGGCGCCGCCACCGGAGCCACGCTGGAGCGCCTATTTCCAGACGACGCTGGAGCTCACCATGTACCGCTGGGGTGTGCGGCAGGTGGTGTTGCTTTGACAGCCCAGGACCATCCCCACCTGCGGCTGGTGTCGGCCCTGCTCGCCGAGCATCGGCCGGACGAGGCCGAGCGCGTGCTCCGTCGCGGGGCGGCGGCCGACGCGCCCGAGGCCGATGCCGCAGCAGCGCTGGCGGCGCTGCTGGCGGCACAGGGTCGGCTCGCGGAAGCCGCGCACCAGGCAAGGCAGGTGCTGGCGGCCGGCCCGCTGCCGGCTCGGCTTGTGGTCTCGCTGGCCGACACCCTGGCTCGGGCACACCGCGACGACGCCGCCGACGCCGCCCTAGCGGCTGCGATCGACGGCGGCGACGCCGCGCTCGAGCTGCGGGCAAGCCGAGCCCGCCTCGCCGAGCGCCGCGGCCGCACGGATCTGGCCCTGCGACATTGGCAGCGCGCCCTGGCGTTGGCACCGGACCATCTCGAGGCACGACTGGGCATGGCCCGCTCCTTGCGCGCCGAAGGTCACTACCCCGAGGCCGAGGCCGCCTGCCACCAGTTGCAGGCGACGGCCCCCAACGACCCGCGCCCCTTGATGGAGCTGGCACGCAGCGCGCACGACGCCGGCGATCCGGTCGCAGCCGAGAGCCACTGGCATGCCGCCCTGCTGGCTCATCCGGGCCATGGCTCGATCTTGTCGGGACTGGCGTGGAGCCTCGCCACGCAGCACCGCTTTGCGGACGCACGCCGCCTGCTGTCCGCGATCGCCGGCTCGATGTCGGACCGCACCGAGCCCTACGTCGCCCTGGTGCGGTCGGCGATGCTTGAGGGCGATCTGACGGCAGCCGAGGCGCATGCCCGTACCCTGCTGGAAATCGAGCCGCGGCACCTCACCCACGCACTGCGCCTCGGCCGGGTGCTAGTGGCCGCGGGCAGCCTGCGCAAGGCGGCCGAGCTGTTCCACAGGCTTGCCGAGGAGCGGCCGCAGGCACCGGAGCCCGTGCTGGCGGCAGCGGCACTCGCCGACCGCCAAGGCGACCTCACGGAAGCGCGGGCCGGTTTCGCCGCGGTGCTCGATCGCAACCCGCGCAATGTCGAGGCTCTGCTCGGGCTGGCTGGTACACTAGCGCAACTCGGCCTCGGCGCCGAGGCCGAGACGGCAGCGGCAGCGGCCGTGGCACTGTTGCCGAACCAGCCGCGAACGCATCGGTGCCGTGCGGCCGTCGCCGAAACGCTGGGCGACCTGGATGCCGCGCGTCTGGCCCTGCTCGAGACCCGTTCCGTGATGCCGCACCGGCAGGAGACGCTGCTGGAGCTGGCACGGCTCGCGCTGCGGCATGGCTGGCTTGATGCCGCGGCCGAGCATGTCGAGGCGCTGCTGGCGGCCCATCCTCGCAGCCTGGCGGCTCGGCTCACCGCGTGCGACGTCGCCCTCGCCAGACGGGAGCCCGAAGCTGCCCGCACGCTCCTGGCGCCCCCCGCCAGCGA
>JAPJRA010000373.1 GCA_030824835.1 Geminicoccaceae bacterium
CAATACTATCGCCCGCGTCGTCAAGCTGGTCGAGGAAGCGCAGGAGAGTAAGGCGCCGACCGAACGGTTCATTGACCGCTTTTCCCGCTGGTACACGCCGGGCGTCGTCGTGGTCGCGGCCCTGGTGGCAGCCGCGCCGCCATTGCTGTTCGGCGGGATGTGGGATGCATGGATTTATAAGGGTCTGGCCATCCTGCTGATCGGCTGCCCTTGCGCCCTGGTGATCTCGACGCCGGCGGCGATCGCCGCCTCACTCTCGGCCGGGGCGCGCCGCGGCCTGTTACTCAAGGGTGGCGCGGTGTTGGAGGGGCTCGGCAAGATCACGGCGGTAGCATTCGACAAGACAGGAACGCTCACCGAAGGCAAGCCCAAAGTGACGGATGTCATCAGTTTCGGGCGTTCCGAAGTCGACATCGTACGGCTTGCCGCTTCGCTCGAGACTGGCTCTAGCCATCCCCTCGCCAGTGCAATTCTCGCCAGGGCAGCAGCGAGCAACTTACCACTTTCCCAGGCGAGCAACGCCAAGGCGATCGGCGGCAAGGGCGTCACGGCAACAGTGGATGACGTTGAGGTATTTCTTGGCTCGTCTAAGGCTGCCGATGAGCGAGTGCACTTGTCTGCCGATCAGACTGCCCGGATTGCAGCCCTGAATGATGAAGGCAAGACAGTCTCGGTGCTGCTGGTGGGCACTGATATCAGCGGCATCATCGCCATGCGGGATGAACCACGCGCTGATGCACGCGCCGGCCTCGACGCCCTGACAGACGCGGGCATCAAAGTCGTCATGCTGACCGGCGACAATACACGCACCGCCACAGCGATCGGCAAGCAGCTCGGCATCGAAGTCCGCGCGGAGCTGCTGCCTGCGGACAAACAGCGCATCGTCGGCGAACTGCAGGCGCAGGGGTTCACGGTCGCCAAAGTTGGGGACGGGATTAACGATGCGCCAGCGCTCGCGGCGGCCGATGTCGGCATCGCCATGGGCGGCGGCACCGACGTCGCGCTCGAGACCGCGGACGCCGCGGTCCTGCACGGGCGGGTCGCCGACGTGGCTGAAGTGATCGAACTCTCGCAACGCACCATGAGTAACATTCAGCAAAACATCACGATCGCGCTTGGCCTTAAGGCAGTGTTCCTGGTCACCACCATTATCGGCATCACCGGCCTCTGGCCGGCAATTCTGGCCGATACTGGCGCTACGGTTCTCGTCACTCTCAATGCCATGCGGCTGCTGGGCAACCCATACCGCGACACAGGCTCTCACGCATGAAAGGCCGTACCTTTGCTCTGATAATAGCTATGCAAACCCTGGCTTCGCAGCCCTTGTCTGGACAGTATCGATCTAGAACGCGAACCTCGGACGTGACGCCGCATCCGAGATAACAGCGAAACAAGGCCCTGGAATCACGAGCGACTTTGAGCTGCTTGACCAGACGGGCAGGGCCACTGCCGCTTACTTCGCTTCTGGTCCGTCGAAGTGAAGCGCCCGATCGTAACGCTGCCGGGGGTTGGTCAGCAGTGCGGTTACGATTTCTTGAACCACATTCTTGCGCAGCTCCGGTAATTTCTCTTTGAACATTGGTACCGTCTGGGAAAAAGCACTTTTATGGGTTACCATATTTTTTGAGGGTGACGGTGTTGTTGGCGTGTCTGGGCCTCAACCTGGCGCTGCCAGCTTTGTGCTTCCTTCTTCCACGTCGAGATAATGAACGCTAGCACCGCACGAATCTCCTCGTTACTCAACCTGCCCGCAAAAGCCGGCATGTCGCTGCGGTAGTGGGCAGGTGCCCAAGGAGGAACAAAACCGAATTTGATGAAGCTGAATAAGCTAGTGGTACAATTCCAACACTCCGTTCCCATGGCATCGGCGCAATCGGTGCCTGCCTGCTGGGAAAGACGGCCCCAGCCGATGAATAGAGTCGGGACTCTAACGTATGATTTGTACCACTAGCGCTGTCGTGATGCCAAGTGTGACCACTCGAGTTCAGCGGTGGTGCTCCCAATTTTCCATCGGCGCGTGGTGACCGCCAGTTTAGTTGACCTTGAAGTCTCGGGCCATGACAAAAACCACAACGCTCCGCGTAAGTCTCCGCCCCAAGTGTGATCATTTCATCCTGATCGATGGACGATAGTATCAGTGCGGCAGCACGACAAAACAAGACTGCAATGGCGACCAGAGCGGCCAACTTGGCGATCACAGCTACTACTCGCCAGGATCGTTTGGCCGGCCTGGTACTGCGTTCGGGCATGGCCGAGACCGGGTCTATGGGATGGATTTGCGTGCTGCCATCGGCCTGGAGCACAATCTGCTCGATATTGCGCATGCCTCGCGAGCAGCCTGACATATATCGCCGAGGCTGCTGGCCTACCGCGCGCGGCAGGCCAGCAGTGAACAGATGGGCTCAGTGCTTACTATGATCGGAATCATCTTCCGCATCGGCCAAGCCGTTGCTCTCCACCATCGCATCGATGACCACTTCTCCGGCGCGCTCGAACAGCAGGGTCATCGGAAACGTCGTGCCCTCGAACAGCCGGCCTTTCAGATTCACCAGCATCAAATGTAGTCCGCCCGGCGCGAGCTTGGCTTCGCCGCCCGCCGGCACCACGAGGTCTTCCTGCTCGCGCATGCGCGCCACGCCGTCGCCCATGACCGTGCTGTCGTGCAGCTCGATCCGTTCCGCCTCGGCCGAGCGAGCACCGAGCAGCCGGTCGTCGGTGGCGCCGTTGTTGCGGACCAGCAGGTACGCGGCTCCGTTCTTCTGCACCGAGACGGTCGGGCGCGCCCAGGGGTGGTCGATCTCGAGCTCACCCGCCTTGAACTCGTGCGCTGCAGCCTGCCCGACCAGCATCGCGCACCCGACCGCCAGTGACGACAGCCAGCACCGCGGGCCGCGGGCGTCAGCCACCGGCCGCCACCACCATCGGGTCGAGCAGCCGGCGCCACTCGTCGGGGTCGTCCATGCCGACATGCTTGTCCCCGTTGACGATGAAGGTCGGCGTCGAGTCGACCTGGTGCTCGTTCTGGCCGGTCAGCCGGTTCTGCAGCACGACCTCTTCCAGCGACTTGTCGGCCAGGCACGCGTCGATCTGTGCGGGCGCGAGCCCGCCGACCTGGACCAGCTGCTTCAACGTCGCTACCGGGTCCGCCGACCTCGCCCAGCGCTGCTGCTGCCCGTAGATGACGTCCACGAAGGCGAAGTACCGCTCGGCGCCGCCGCACCGCGCGACCATGGCCGCCTTGACTGCCATGCCGTCGAGCGGGAAGTCGCGGTACACTAGCCGCACCTTGCCGGTGGCGATGTACTCCTCTTTCAGCGTCGGCATGGCCTTGGCGTGGAACTGCGCGCAGTGCGGGCAGGTCATCGAGGCATACTCGATCACCGTCACCGGCGCGTCGGCCGCGCCGAGCACGGCCTCCTCGGTGAATGCCTCTGCCAGTGCGGTTCGGAGGCTCCCGCTCCCAAGGGCAATCGCGAGCGCACCCGTTATGGCCAACAACCATCTCATCGAGGCCGATCCTTTCCAAAGTTGTGCGAAACGCCCACCATGCAGGGTCGCGTCAGGTTTGGGCAATCGCTTTGCGGATGCCGGCGACCAGCTCGTCCTCGCTTCCCGACGCGGACAAATGGCTGAGATAGTCGCCGTTCTGGTCCATCAGGTAGACGAAGGTCGAGTGGTCCATCGTGTAGTCGCCGCCTTCCAGCCAGTTCTTGCTGGCAAAGACCCGGAAGTTGCGCAGCGCCACCTTGACCTGTTCCGGGGTTCCGGTGAGGCCGATGATGCGCGGATCGAACGCGCCCAGGTATTCCTTGAGCACGGCCGGTGTGTCCCGCTCTGGATCGACGGTCATCAGCACTGGATGCAGCGTATCCGCGTCGGCACCGAGCTCTTCCAGAGTGGCGGTGATCTTGGTCAAGGTCGTCGGGCAGATGTCCGGGCAGGTCGTGAACCCGAAGAATACGAGCTGCAGCTTGCCGCGCAGGTCCTCGCCGCGCACGAGGCGCCCATCCTGATCGACCAGCTCGAAGTCGCTCTTAATCACGGGGCCTTGCCCTTCGGTCACCTCGGATGAGGTTTCCTTGCCAGGGATCCAGAGCGAGATTGCCCACCCGATGGCAGTGACGGCCGCAATGAGCGCAGCAACGGTGAGGCTGAAGGTGCTGGTCCTCATAATAGATCTTCCTTGTGGTGGAAGGAGACGAGCACACAGCCGGCTTGGCATGTGCTAGGACTGTCTGCGCTTGGCACGCCGTAAGGCTGCATGCGCCGGCGCGAGCTGGTAGAGAAGGTAGGGGCGGGCAAGTTTTCACAGGCGGCGGCTTTCACCACGACCGGTAAAGCGCAACAGCCGCAGCGGGTTGAGAATGGTGAGCATGGCGGCACCGAACAGCCCGGCCATGGCCACGGCGACATAGGGCCACCGCCCGAGAGCCGGCCCGAGCGCGTCCGCGACCAAGGCAATGCGCGAGCAGCACCCCGAGCAGGAGTACCAGCCGCCCCTTGCCGGTCGCGTGTACCAGCCTGTCCGGTAGCGGAAAGGCTCCCCTGATCGTGATGACTTTCTGCCGATGTTGCTGCGGGCCCGTGCTCCACCATCACAGCGCCTGGTAGCCGGGTACTCCCAGGCCGCGCCGCACCACCTTAGGCGCTGCGGCCGCGGCTTTGGCTGCCTGCAGGTCGAGCATGCCAGCCACGTAGCTCACGGCGCTCGAACCGCAGCCCGGGACGTGTCCTACCGCCGGATCGATCTTCTGCACACACAGGAGACAGTCCATGCCCTCGACACAAACTTAAGGTATGCCGCACCCGTCCGTCATCGCATCGCTCCTTGCCGTCACGGGGCGAACCGACGATGTAGTTCCT
>JAPJRA010000374.1 GCA_030824835.1 Geminicoccaceae bacterium
GCCGCAGCCGTCTTGGTGCCACCTCCGTCGACGGCCAGGACATGGGTGAATGCGTTCATACGAATAGCATACCAAAAAGATGCCACTTGGCAAGGCCATCAACTCGAAACTTAGAATATCATAATATAAGTCAGGTCAAAATCTGCATTGAATATACTCCTATTGAAAATTGGTATTTGAGTGGTATGTGTCGTTGCCATCGGACTGGAGGCGCCATGGATACCGAGGGCAGACTCGAACGCTACCGCAATGCCGATCGCTGGCCAGCTGAGGAATCACTCGCCGCCATGCTCGACAATCAGCAGAACGCGTTCGTGGCAGTGCGCCACGCTTTGCCGGCGCTGGCGCAGGCGGCACGGACAGCCGCCACCCGTCTCGGCGACACGGGCCGGCTGATCTATGTCGGGGCGGGTGCATCGGGTCGCCTCGCGGTCCAGGACGGTGTCGAGCTCTACCCGACCTTCGGCTGGCCGAACGAGCGGCTGGTCTACCTGCAGGCCGGCGGTGTCGAGGCCCTGGTGCGCTCGCTCGAGGGGGCCGAGGACGACGCGGAGGCCGGGCGCTCGGCCGTGGCGGATCTTTGCCCCGGGGCCGCGGACGTCGTGATCGCCGTGGCGGCTTCGGGCACCACCGCGTTCACCCGGGCGGCACAGACCGCTGGCCGAGCAGCCGGGGCGCTGACGGTGGCGCTGGCCAACAACCCGATGGCACCGTTGTTGGCCGAAGCCGACATTCCGATCCTCCTGCACACCGGCCCCGAGTTCTTGGCCGGCTCCACACGGATGACGGCCGGAACGGCGCAGAAGATCGCGCTGAACCTGCTGTCCACACAGCTCATGATCGAGCTCGGGCGGGTCTATCAGGGTTTCATGGTCAACGTAGTGCCGTCCAATGCGAAGCTCGTGGCCCGCAGCCAGAGGATCGTGCAGGCAATCGCCGGCTGCGATCCGGATGCCGCTGCTGCTGCCTGGGAGCAGGCCGGCCGCGACATCAGGCTTGCCGTGCTGCTGCTCGACGGGCTGGATCACGCCACGGCGTCTGCCCGTCTGGCCGAGGCGCAGGGCGACCTGCGCCGTGCACGCCCCAGCCGCTCCACCGATCGCTGAACATCACCCTACGGAGGCACTCTCATGGCACGTTCCCATCGTTCGGCACTGGTGCTGGCGACTCTGCTGCTCGCCGGCAGCAGCCTAGCGACGGCGCATGGCGCCGAACTCGTTATCGAGAGCTGGCGCAACGACGATCTTTCGATCTGGCAGGAGAAGATCATCCCTGCCTTCGAGGCCAAGCACCCCGACATCAAGATCAAGTTCCAGCCGACGGCCCCCAAGGAATACGACGCGGCCCTGCGGGCCAAGCTCGACGGCGGCACGGCCGGCGACCTCATCACCTGCCGGCCGTTCGACGCGGCCCTGCAGCTCTATCAGAATGGCAAGCTCGATTCGCTGAGCGGCATGCCCGAGCTGCAGAACTTCCCGGACTTCGCCGTCGCTGCCTGGTCCACCGACGACGGCCAGAGCACGTTCTGCATGCCGATCGCCTCGGTGATTCACGGCTTCATGTACAACAAGGACATCTTCAAGGAGCTCGGGCTCGAGGTGCCGAAGACCGAGGCCGAGTTCTTCGCCGTGCTCGACAAGATCAAGGAGGACGGCACCTACACGCCACTGGACATGGGCACCATCGACCAGTGGGAAGCGGCGACGATGGGCTACACCAATATCGGCCCCGTCTACTGGAAGGGTGAGGAGGGTCGCAAGGCGCTGCTCGACGGCTCGGCCAAGCTCACCGATCCCGCCTATCTCGAGCCGATGCAGGTGCTCGCCCGGTGGAAGCCCTATCTGGGCGACGGGTTCGAGGCCCAGACCTATCCCGACAGCCAGAACCTGTTCACGCTCGGCCGGGCCGCGATCTATCCCACCGGCAGCTGGGAGATCTCGCCGTTCGGCAAGGACGCCACGTTCGAGATGGGTGCCTTCAAGCCGCCGGTGAAGAACGCAGGCGACAAGTGCTACATTACCGATCACGTCGATATCGGCATGGGCATCAACGCCGCAGGCAAGAACAAGGACGCCGCCAAGACGTTCATCGAATGGGTCGGGTCGCCCGAGTTCGCCGAGATCTACAGCAACGCCCTGCCCGGGTTCGTGTCGCTGTCCAAGGCGCCGATCAAGCTCGAGAACCCGCTGGCGCAGGAGTTCGTGGACTGGCGGGCGGAGTGCGACGCCACCATCCGGCTGCCCTACCAGATCATCAGCCGTGGCACGCCCAACCTCTGGAACGAGATGTGGGTCGTCTCGGCCAACGTGGTGAACGGCAACCAGACGCCGGAGGAAGGGATGGCCCAGCTGCAGAAGGGCCTGGAGTCCTGGTACGCGCCGCAGCAGCATTGATCTGAGCTGCGCCCGGGCCGGCCTGTCCGCCGGCCCGGGCGTCCATCCAACGCTTCGACAGGGTCAGTCACCATGACCGAGACGACGAGCCCGCGCTTGGTGCCTGACGCCGCGCCGGCGGTACGGCGAGCGTTTCCCTGGCACATCATCGTGTTCCTGGCCCCGGCGGTGCTCATCTACACGCTGGTGATGATCGTGCCGCTGGCCGAGACGCTGCGGCTGTCGTTCTTCAACCGTACACCGGGCGGCCCCGAGTTCTTCGTCGGCCTGCAGAACTTTGCGGTACTGATGTTCGACGAGCGGTGGTCGGTCCAGTTCTGGAACGCGCTCTGGAACAATCTCTACTTCTTCATGATCCACATGTTGGTTCAAAATCCGATCGGTGTGGCGCTGGCGGCGATCCTGTCGATGGCGCATCTGCCCGGCCGGACGTTCTACCGTACTGCCATCTTCATCCCGACCATGCTCTCGGTGGTGATCATCGGCTTTGCCTGGAAGCTGATCTTGAGCCCGATCTGGGGCGTATCCTCCTCGCTCCTGGGTGCCGTTGGCCTGAAGTGGCTCTACGCACCGTGGCTCGGCAAGGAGGAGTACGCGCTGACGGCCCTCTCGCTGATCTCGGTCTGGCAATATGTCGGCATCCCGATGATGCTGATCTATGCTGCTCTGCTCAACATCCCGAACGAGGTCGTGGAGGCTGCCGATCTGGACGGCGTGCGCGGACCGGCCTTGTTCTTCAAGGTCAAGCTGCCGCTGATCCTGCCGGCGATCGGCATCATCTCGATCCTGACCTTCATCGGCAACTTCAACGCATTCGATCTCATCTATGCCACCCAGGGCGGACTGGCGGGCCCGAACTTCTCGACCGACCTGTTGGGGACCTTGCTCTATCGCGTCTTCTTCGGGTTTCAGATCCAGACCGGCGATCCGCACATGGGTGCCACCATCGCCACGGTGATGTTCCTGATCATCCTGGTCGGCGTGATGATCTATCTGCTGGGAATCCAGCGTCGCATGACACGCTATCAGTACTAGGAGGCGGGTGATGAATCTCGTCCGTCGCGATTTCCTGGGCCAAGCCACGGCGCATCTCGTTCTGATCGCCTACACGATCATCGCCCTGTTCCCGATCGTCCTGGTCTTGATGAACGCGGTCAAGAACAAGAAGGCGATCTTCGGATCGCCCCTGGCCCTGCCGACGCCCGACACGTTCACCCTGGTTGGCTTCCAGACCGTGCTCGCCCAGGGCGACTTCACGCTCTACTTCGGCAACAGCCTGGTGGTCACGCTCGTCTCGCTCGCCCTGATACTGCTGTTCGGGGCCATGGCGGCCTTTGCCCTGGCCGAATACCGCTTCCCCGGGAACACGCTGCTCGGCCTGTTCATGGCACTGGGAATCATGATCCCGATCCGCCTCGGCACCGTGGGCATCCTCGAGCTGATGGTCAGCGTGAACCTGGTCAACACGCGTACCGCGCTGATCCTGGTCTACACGGCGCAAGGGCTGCCGCTCGCGATCTTCATCCTGTCCGAGTTCATGCGCGGCGTGTCCAAGGACCTGAAGGATGCCGGTCGGATCGACGGACTGTCGGAGTACCGGATCTTCTTCAGCGTCGTGCTGCCGCTGATGCGGGCGCCGATGGCCACCGTGGCCGTGTTCACCATGATCCCGGTCTGGAACGACCTATGGTTCCCGCTGATCCTGGCGCCGGGCGAGGCCACGAAGACGATCACGCTGGGTGCTCAGGTGTTCGTCGGCCAATTCGTCACGGACTGGAACGCGGTGCTGGCGGCTCTGGCTCTGGCGATCATCCCGGTGCTGCTGCTCTACCTCATCTTCAGCCGGCAGCTCATCCGCGGCATCACCTCGGGTGCCGTCAAGTAGCCCTCAAATCCTGCAGGACATGCCACCATGGCGCAGCTCAAGATCGAGCAGGTTCGCAAGTCTTTCGGCAAGGTCGACGTGCTGAAGGGGATCGACCTCGACATTGCCGACGGCGAGTTCATCGTGCTGCTCGGTGCCTCCGGTTGCGGCAAGTCCACGCTGCTGCGGATCATCGCCGGGCTGGAGACACAGACCTCCGGGCACATCAGCATCGGCGGCCAGGTCGTCGACAACCTGCCGCCGGCCAAGCGGGGCATCGCCATGGTGTTCCAGAGCTACGCGCTCTACCCGCATCTCGACGTTGCCGGCAACTGGGCCATGGGCCTGAAGCAGGCCGGTGAATCGGCGCAGCTGATCGCCGAGCGCACCAAGGAGGCGGCACGGATCCTGGCCATGGAGAACCTGCTGCAGCGCAAGCCGTCGGAGCTGTCCGGCGGCCAGCGCCAGCGGGTCGCCATCGGCCGGGCCATCGTCCGCCATCCGAAGGTCTTCCTGTTCGACGAGCCGCTGTCCAACCTCGACGCCGCCTTGCGCGTGCAGATGCGGATCGAGCTCGCCCGGCTGCACGACGAGCTCAAGGCGAC
>JAPJRA010000375.1 GCA_030824835.1 Geminicoccaceae bacterium
GGCGGGGCGTCGGGCATCGGGGCCAGCCTCGTCGAGCACTTCTGCCTTCCGGGCGCGCAGGACAGCTTGTGCGACATCAAGGCCGACAGCGCCGCGGCGCTGTCGGCCTTGATGTCGAAGAAGCTGACCTGCGCGCCCTGACGGCAGAAGTGCTCGACGATGCTGGCCCCGATGCCCGACGCCCCGCCGGTCACCAGCACTGTCCTGCCCGCCAGACTCGGATAGACCGCTTCGTCAGCCACGCATCAGCCCTCACGCACGTCTGTTCGACGGCTTCATTTAACGTTAAACCTGTGCCGGCGGCAAGCCTCGCCGGCGGCGGTTCTGCGGGGCACGGAGAAGCGTGATGGCGGGCAAGCTACGGTCGAGCGCCTGGTTCGAGGGCATCGACAAGACGGGGTTCCTGCACCGGGCGGTGCAGCGTCAGCTGGGCCTGCCCGACCATGTGTTCCAGGGCAAGCCGATCATCGGCATCTGCAACAGCTGGTCCGACCTCAATCCCTGCAATGCCTCGCTTCGGGAGCTTGCCGAGCACGTCAAGCGTGGGGTCTGGGAGGCGGGCGGGGTGCCGTTCGAGTTCCCTTCCATGTCGCTGGGCGAGGACACGCTGCGGCCCAACGCGATGCTGTTCCGCAACCTCGCCAGCATGGAGGTCGAGGAGTCGATCCGCGGCAATCCGTTGGACGGCGTCGTGCTGCTGGTGGGGTGCGACAAGACCACGCCGGCGCTGCTCATGGGTGCGGCGAGCGCCGACCTGCCGACGATCGTCGTCTCCACCGGCCCCATGCTGAGCGGGCGCTACCGTGGCCGCCCGGTCGGCACCAGCGATGCATGGCGTTTCGCCGAGGACCTCGCCGCGGGGCGGATCGGCACCGCCGAGTTCCTGGAAGCCGAGCGCGGTATCAACCGGTCGCCGGGAACCTGCCAGACCATGGGCACCGCCTCGACCATGGCCGCTCTGTGCGAAGCCCTCGGCGTGGCCCTGCCGCAGAACGCAGCCATCCCGGCCGTGGACGCCAATCGGCAGGCCTTGGCGCATGTGGCCGGCAACCGCATCGTGGATCTGGTGCACGATGGCCTGCCTCTGTCCCATTTCCTGACGCCCGCGGCCTTCGCCAACGCGATCCGAGCCAACGCAGCACTGGGAGGCTCGACCAATGCCGTCGTTCATCTGCTGGCTCTGGCGGGGCGGGCCAACGTGCCGTTGACGCTCGACGATTGGGACCGGCTCGGCCGCGACATACCCTGCATCGTCGACCTGAAGCCGTCCGGCGCCTTTTTGATGGAGGAGTTTCACGACGCCGGCGGCTTTCCGGCCGTGATGCGCGTGCTCCACGAGGCCGGGCTGATCGACGGCGACGCGCCCACCGTCAACGGCAGGACGATCGCGCAGAACTGTGCCGCGGCCAGGAACTGGCGCCCCGAGATCATTCGGCCGTTCGATCGGCCCGTGCAACCTCAGGGTGGCGTCGCCGTGTTGCGTGGCAATCTCGCTCCCGATGGTGCGGTCATCAAGCCGTCGGCTGCGACGCCGTCGCTGCTCCGGCATCGCGGCAGGGCAGTGGTGTTCGAGAGCATCGAGCACTACCACGAGCGCATCGATGACCCGGCGCTGGAGGTCGACGCCGATTCGATACTGGTGCTTAAAGGCTGCGGCCCCAAGGGCTACCCGGGCATGCCCGAGTCCGGGAACATGGGCCTGCCGCCGAAGCTGCTGCGCCAGGGCGTCACCGACATGGTGCGAATCTCGGATGCCCGCATGAGCGGCACCGCCTACGGCACCGTCGTGCTGCACGTGGCACCGGAGTCGGCCGCGGGCGGGCCGCTGGCGCTGGTTCAAGACGGTGACCTGATCGAGCTCGATGTTCCGGCCCGGCGCCTGCAACTGCTCGTCGAGGAGGCTGAGCTGGAACGCCGCCGTGCCGCCTGGACGGCACCACTGCCGGCGAGCCCGGCCGGCTATGTCCGGCTGTTCCATGATCACGTGACCCAGGCCGACCGGGGCTGCGACTTTGATTTCCTGGTCGGCGAGCGCACCAGCCTCGTCCATCGTGGCGCCTACTGAGCGGCCCGCGGCCACGTCAATGCCAGTGCAGGCGCTTTGAGGTCTGCCCAATGCCTGGGTTGAGGCAGTTGCAAGGGTCGAGCTGCCGATAAAATTCCCGCAGGGCCGGCTTCGCGGGATAAAGATGGCCCACATTGTGCTCGGCCGGATATTGCGCGCCGCGCTGATCCAATAGATCCCACATCCGGTGTTCCAGCGCGACCGGATCGTTGCCCTTGCGCACGATATAGTCTTGATGAAAGACATGGCAGAAAAAGTGGCCATAATACAACTTGTGCAGGATGGGCGCCGAGACGTCTTCGGGCAGGCGCTCAAACCAGTCCTGGTCATTGCGCTTGAGGGCGATGTCCAGGGCTACGATATCCTCGACCTCATCACGATGGATGGTGCGGTAGCGCACCGCAGCACCGGCCGCGGCGAAACGATGCAAGAATGCCTTGCTGCCTTCCTCCGCCGTGCATTCGAAGTAGTCACCGCTGCTTGATGGCAGGGTCGACTGAAGGTAGTCGCGGGTTTGTGCGATGCCGGCCCCTGCGACCTTGAGCAGGAGATGATGCGCGTACCGCTCGCGATAGTCGATCATCCGTCTGGGCAGGTGGTTGGGGAACAAGCGACTTAGTCTCTGCAGGAAACGGTCGCTCAGGTCCTTCGGCATGAAGCCAATTCGATCGGCTATCGCGTCGATCCGGGCCTTCATGGAAAACAGGGCCGGCAGGCGGTCGGTACCCAGATATTGGATCGCAAGGAACATATCCTTGCCATAGTTCGCGGCAATGTCGAATGCATCGCGGTGCAGATACTCGGCCGATACCGGGAGCTGCTCGAAGTGGGCCAGCATGTGGCGACGGATGGCGGTCAGCTCGCCCGGGTCATTGGTGCCGATGTAGAATACCTTGGTGTCATTTTGCTGCGTGAACGTATCGAGGCGTACCGCCAGGAGCATCAACTTGCCGGCACTGCCGGAAGCTTCGAACAGGCGTCTGGGATCGGCGTTGAAGCGGGCGGGCGTCTCGGCATCGATATCGCGCACGTGACGATCATACTCGTGGTCGGAGGCCTGACGGTCCGGAACATCGTCGATGTCGGCGTCGGCATAGACCCGCCGGTCCAGCCTATCCAGGATCGTCTCGGCGTCGTTGCCGAGTCTCACCCCCAGATGGTTGATCAGTTGTACCCGGCCGTCCGCATCGACCTGGGCATACAATGCCAATTGCGTGTAGGCAGGCCCGCGCTGGATCAGCGAGCCACCTGAATTGTTGCAGATGCCGCCGAGAACGGACGCCCCAATGCAGGACGAGCCGATCACGGAATGGGGCTCACGGCCGAGCGGCCGCAATGCCTGCTCAAGCTGGTAGAGAGTTGTGCCGGGAAAGCAGATCACCTGGCGGCCCTGCGCGATCACGTGCAGCTTGGCCATGCGCATTGTGCTGATGATGACGACATCCCGATCATAGTCGTCGCCGTCTGGTGTCGAGCCACCCGTGAGCCCGGTATTGGCCGCCTGCATGATGACGATCTTGCCCGCGGCCACGCATTCATTGAACACCCGCCATTGCTCGACGAGGCTGCCCGGTCGGACGACCGCCAAGACCCGCCCGCCGCCGAAGCGGAAGCCCGTGCGGTAGCGTCGTGTGCTTTTCGGGTCGGTCAGTACTTGGCTGCGGCCGACAATGGCTTTGAGGCGGGCGAGAAATACCGCAAGCTCGCGGGTCGAGTGGGACGGCGATGCCACGGCGGCCGATGGATTGGACACGGAGAAATCTCCTGCTCAGGGGGTAGCTGGCACGAGGTCAGCCGTGGATGCGACCAGCGGCTGACCCCGCCCGCGGATCAGGGCGCGGGTGTCACGATCGCGGTGGATGCGGGTACCAGCGCGGTGAAGGGTGGCAGATACGCCTGTGCCATGATCAGCAGCCCCACAAGGGTCGCCAATGCTATCGAATGGAAGAAGACATAGCGCAGGATACTGCCCTCGTGCCCGTACCACTTGGTGGCGGTCGAGGCGACGACGATGCTCTGGGCGTCGATCATCTTGCCCATCACCCCGCCCGCGCTGTTCGCCGCCGCCATCAGCACCGGGTTGAGCCCGAGCTGCTGGGCGGTGATCTTCTGCAGCCCGCCGAACAGGACATTGGATGCCGTGTCTGAGCCGGTGACGGCGACGCCGAGCCAGCCCAGCAAGGTGCCGAACAGCGGGTAGAACCAGCCGGCCTGCGCGAAGGCCAGGCCCATGGTGGCATCGGTTCCCGAGTATCGGGTCACGTAGCCCAGGGCCAGCATGCAGGCGATGGTAAGCAGCGAGTAGCGGATCATATAGATGGTCCGGCCGTACATGCGCAGCAGGCCGCCTGGACGGTAGCCGAGAATAAATCCGGACAGGATCGCCGCCAACAGAATGCCGGTGCCCGTCGCGGAGAGCAGGTTGAGACTGAAGATCGCGGCTTCCGCATGCGCCTCGGGTACTACCGGGGGTACCTTCTGCACCAGGTTGTGCAGGCCGGCGACCGGGAATTTGACGATCCAGAGCCCGTCGAGCCACGTTTTCACCTGAGGCGTGCCCCACAGGAACACGAACAGGCTGAGCAGGCCCCACGGCAGCCAAGCCTTGGACACGGCCTTGCGCGACGTGAGATCGGTCGGGTGCTCGTGCTCAGCCTCGACCAAATCTTTGGACGACCAGTCGCGCGGCGCCTCGGTCATAGCGCGCGCCGGCTGCCAGAAGCGCAGGAAGATCTGTCAATAAAAAAAATCAACGAGCCCACGAGACCCAGGAACAAATCTCGTAT
>JAPJRA010000376.1 GCA_030824835.1 Geminicoccaceae bacterium
AGGTGAACCCACCCCACGAGCAGCCGGCCAGCGCGAACAGCAGATCGCCCAGCCACGTCAGCTCGCCGCCACCGGCAAGCCCGTCATAGGCCAGGGCTACCAGCCCGAGTGCCAGCAGGGCGCAGCCGGCGAGCTGTGCCGGTCCCGGGCGCTCGCCGAGCAGAACGGCGCTGAGCACCATGCCTGTGACCATGACGCAGGCTGGCGGGAACACGGTGGCGTGCGCGAGCGGGGCCAGGGCGAAGGCGGAATAGACCACGATGCCGAACAGCGGCCCCCCGGCGAGAGCCAGGCCGATGCCCCGCTTCCAGCCGAGCCCGTCGAGATTGTGCAGGCGGCGATGGCGCAGCAGGAACGGCAGCACCAGGAGGGCGCCGCCACCGAAGCGCAGCAGCGTCATGTCCCACGGGCGGAAGCCCTGGGAAGCACCGGCGGCAGAGGCGATGCTGTAAGTCGACCAAGTGAGGACGGTGAGCAGCGCCAGCAGCAGCCCCGGCAGGCTGCCGCCGCCGGACGACCACGAAGCCCTCATGGCACTGTGCTGCGCCGGGCGACCCGGATCGGCGCGATCCTACATCACCGCCCCGATCTGCCATGGCACGAACTCGTTGTCGCCCATGCCCAGCTCCTCGGACTTGGACTGCTCGCCGCCGGCCACCCGCACGACCAGGTCGAAGATCCGCTGGCCCACCTCCTGGATCGTCTCCTCGCCGTCGACGATCGTGCCGGCATTAATGTCCATGTCCTCGACCATGCGCTTGAACATGGTGGTGTTGGTGGCGATCTTGAGCGACGGCGTCGGCTTGAAGCCGAAGCACGAGCCGCGGCCGGTGGTGAACGCGATGACGTTGCCACCGGATGCCACCTGGCCCGTGGCCGAGGCCGGGTCGTAGCCGGGGCTGTCCATGTAGACGAAGCCCTTCTCGGTGATCGGCTCGGCGTATTTGTAGACGCCCATCAGGTTGGTCGTGCCGCCCTTGGCGGCCGCGCCCAGCGACTTCTCAAGGATGGTGGTGAGGCCGCCCGCCTTGTTGCCGGGCGACGGGTTGTTGTTCATCTCGCCGCCGTTGCGCTCGCAATATTCCTCCCACCAGTGGATCCGCTCGACCAGCTTGTCGGCAATGGCGGGGCTGACCGCGCGGCGGGTGAGCAGGTGCTCGGCGCCGTAGATCTCGGGCGTCTCGGAGAGGATGGCGGTGCCGCCCTGGCGCACCAGCAGGTCGGCGCAGTGGCCCAGGGCCGGGTTGGCGGTGATTCCCGAATAGCCGTCCGAGCCGCCGCACTGCAGGGCGAGGCTGATGTTGCTGACGGCCACCGGCTCGCGCTGGAACGAGTTGGCGTGCGGCAGCATCTCCTTGATCATCGCGTGCGCGTGCTCGATCGTCCGCCGCGTGCCGCCCTCGCTCTGCAGCGTCATGGTACGGAAGCTGGGGCCCGACTGGATGCCGTAGACCTCCTTCATGAACGAGAGCTGCATCACCTCGCAGCCCAGCCCGATCATCAGGATCGACGCGAAGTTCGGGTGCGCCGCGAAGCCCCACAGCGTGCGCTGGAGCGTGGCATAGCCCTCGCCGCGATCGGCCATGCCGCAGCCGGTGCCATGGGTGATGGCGACCACGCCGTCGACGTTCGGATACTGCGCCAGCACCTCGGCCGGGAAGCGGTCGGCAATGAACTTGGAGACCGACGCCGAGCAGTTCACTGTCGACAGGATGCCGATGTAGTTGCGCGTGCCGACCTTGCCGTTGCCGCGCACGAAGCCGCCAAACGACAGGCGCTCCGCCTCGGGCACCATCAGGGTCTGCCGCACGTCCTGGCCCACAGCATAGTCGCGCGCGAACTCGCGCATGCCGCAATTGTGGACGTGGATGTGCTCGCCCGGTGCCACCGGCTGGGTGGCAAAGCCGATGATTTGATCGAACTTGCGCACCGGCTCGCCCAGCGGGATCGGCCGTGTCGCCACCTTGTGGCCCGCGGGGATTCGCTGGGTGACGGCCAGACCCTCGACCTCGGTGCCGGGCAGCAGGTCGACCCTGGCCACGACCACGTTGTCGTTTGGGTTCAGACGGACAGTGAGGGGGACGGTGGACATGGCGGTTCTTCAGCCTCGCATGATCTTCGGTCGAGCATAGCAGGGCTGGCAGGCCAAACCAGCCTCGTACCTGCGCATACGACTTCCCCCATCCACGCGTGCGGCGGCCTCGGCGCTATGCCCGCAGCGGGGCGGCCAGGCCGAAGGTGTCGAGCACCGAGCGCCCACCGGCGAGGCTCGCTTCCCACTCGGCCTCGCGCGCGAGCTTGGCCTCGGCGTCGCCGATGCGGCCACGGATCGCCGCCGGCGACAGCGCCACCAGGCCGTCATCGTCGCCGATCACCAGATCGCCGGGCGTGACCAGGCTGCCGCGGATGACGACGGGAAGGTTCACGGCGCCCCGCTCGGCCGAGGTCGGCCCCCGCGGGGTCACGTAGCGCGTGAAGACCGGAAAGTCGTCCCAGCCGGCCAGTGTGGCGACGTCGCGAATGGCGCCATCGCAGACTAGGCCGCGGCATCCGCGACGGCGCAGGTGCCCGCTCAGGATCTCGCCGATCATCGCCGTCTCGCGATGGCCGGAGGCCGCGATGATCAGCACGTCGCCCGGCCCCACCAGCTCCAGCGCATGCAGCACGGCGCCGAAATCGGGCGGCTCGCACAGCGCGGTAACGGCGCGGCCGAACAGGCGCGGCTGCCGGCCCGCCGGGTGGAGCGGGCGGATGGCCGGGTCGATCTGGCCGATGTCACGCCCCAGGTCGACGGCGATGGCGACCGGCACCTCGCGCCAGCGCTCGATCTCGGCCGGTGTGAGTTCGGAAGCCGGAGCGGCGTGCAGCGTGACAGGCATTGGCAATCCTCAATGGTGCTGGGCCGGCGAACGGAACACGGTTCCACGGATGCAAGATTGTGGCCACACCAGAGACGCTGAGCCTCTTCCGTGCCACAGCCGCTCCACCACTGCCTCCATTGAGGGGAGCGTGGCGTCAGGCCGCCCGGCGGCCGGCGCGACCTCCCGGTCGACGGTCGTCCCCACTCGTGAACAATGCGGACAATTGTCCCAGCATCGCGCCGCCCAGCTGCTCCGGATCGGAGATGGTCACCGCGCGCTTATAGTAGCGGGTCACGTCGTGGCCGATGCCGATCGCGAGCAGCTCGACCTCGGAGCGGGTCTCGACCCAGCTGATGACCTCGCGCAGATGACGCTCGAGATAGTTGCCGGGGTTGGCCGACAGGGTACTGTCGTCGACAGGGGCGCCGTCGGAGATCACCATCAGGATCCGGCGCTGTTCGGAGCGGCACGATAGCCGGTGGTGCGCCCACAAGATGGCCTCGCCGTCGATATTCTCCTTCAAGAGCCCCTCGCGGAGCATCAGGCCGAGCGAGCGGCGCGCCCGGCGCCACGGCGCGTCGGCGGGCTTGTAGACGATGTGGCGCAAATCGTTGAGCCGGCCCGGGGCAGCCGGCTTGCCGGCGCGCAGCCAGGCCTCGCGCGACTGGCCGCCCTTCCAGGCACGGGTGGTGAAGCCCAGGATCTCGACCTTGACGCCGCAGCGCTCGAGCGTCCGCGCCAGGATGTCGGCGCTCATGGCGGCAACCGCGATCGGTCGGCCGCGCATTGAGCCCGAATTGTCGATGAGCAGCGCCACGACCGTGTCGCGAAAGTCGGTTTCCTGCTCCATCTTGAACGAGAGCGAGGTCGCCGGGTTGATCACGATCCGCGACAGCCGGGCCGTGTCCAGGATGCCCTCGTCCAGATCGAACGACCAGGAGCGCTGCTGCTGCGCCATCAGCTTGCGCTGCAGCCGGTTGGCCATGCGGCCGATCATGCCCTGGAAGCGCAGCAGGGACTGGTCGAGCTGGGCGCGCAGGCGGGTGAGCTCGCCGGGCCCGCACAGATCCTCGACGGTGACCACCTCGTCGAACTGCGTGGTGTAGACCTTGTAGGCCAAGGATTCGCCGCCCGGCGGCAGGAACTGCGGCTGGTTGCTGCGCGGATCCGAGGAATCGTCGTCCTCGGAGCCGGCTTGGCTGTCGCTCTGCTCGGCGGTCTCGGTGGCGGTGGCCTGGGCCTCGGTCTCGTCCTCGGAGCCACTGTCCCGGTCGGCTTGGGCAGCGCTCTGCTGCTGCTCCTCGCCTTCCCCGTCGCCATCGGCGTTCTCTTCGCCGCCGGTCGGCGGCTGATCGCTGTCCGGGTCGTTCTCGTCCTGGTCGCCGGCATCCGGCGGCTCGACCAGCTCCTCGGACAGGCCCAGATGCGCCAGCAGCTCGCGGACCTGACGGGCGAACGCCTCCTGGTCGGCCACCGTTCCGGCCAGGGCCGGCAGCTCCACGGCCACGCTCTTGTCGAGCCACTCCGACCAAGTCGCCATCATCTTCCGCTGCGGCTCCGTCGGCACGAAGCCGAGCAGCCGCTCGCGCGCGTAAAGGTCGACGATCTCGGCCAATGTCGCGTCCTGGCCGCGCTCGGCCGGCTGCGGCTGACCGGCTCGGGCGCGGTAGGCGGAGGCGAGGTTGGCGCGCACGCCTTCCATCCGCTCCGATCCCAGGGCCTCGACGCGCAGCTCCTCCAGCCGGTCATAGAGCAGACCGGCGACCTCGCCCGTGGGGGCGAAGCGGCGATGCAGCCCGGCGTCGTGATGGCGGAGCTGCAGCGCCGCCTTGTCGGCTTCACCGCGCACGCGGCCGATCTCGTGTTGGATCAGGTCCGCCCGCGGCAGCGACAGCCTTACCGTCGGTGTCGAGCCCTGAGCAGCTTCCCGCCCGCGCTCGCGGCCCCGAAAAGCAACCTCGACGGCACCGGCGCACGAGATCGCGC
>JAPJRA010000377.1 GCA_030824835.1 Geminicoccaceae bacterium
CTGCACGGGCGTCGACAACGATCTGGCCGCCGTCGAGACGGCCATCCGCGACACGTTTGGAACCGCATGATCGACAATGTCGAGATCACCACCCTCGCCAACGGCCTGCGGGTCGTCAGCGAGGACATGCCGCGCCTGCAGACGGCGTCCCTGGGCGTCTGGGTTGACGTCGGCACGCGCTACGAGCCGGCCGAGGTCAACGGCGTCGCCCACATGCTCGAGCACATGGCGTTCAAGGGCACCGAGCGCCGCTCGGCCCGGGCCATCGCCGAGGAGATCGAGCGCGTCGGTGGCAGCCTGAATGCCTACACCTCGCGCGAGCACACGGCATACTATGCCCGGATCCTCGCCGGCGACGTCGATCTCGCCGCCGACATCCTGGCCGACATCCTGCAGCACTCGGCCTTCGACCCCGAGGAGCTGGAAAAGGAGCGCCACGTCGTCCTGCAGGAGATCGGGCAGGTCAAGGACACGCCGGACGACCTCGTCTTCGACCTGCTGCAGGAAGCCTCCTACCCCGACCAGCCGATGGGGCGCGCCATTCTGGGGCCGGAGGAGATCGTGGCGGCCATGCCGCGCGAGGCCATGATCGACTACATGGCCCGGCACTACGGTCCGAGCCGACTCGTCTTCGCCGGCGCCGGGCGGGTCGAGCATGCCCGGCTCGTCGATCTGGCGGGCCGCTTGTTCGGCTCTCTTCCCGCCACCGTCGGTGCTGCGGCCGTGCCGGCCAACTATGTCGGCGGCACCCGCATCGAGCGCCGTCCCGACCTCGAGCAGGTGCATCTGTGCCTGGCGATGGAGGCCGTCCCCTACCACCATCCCGATCATTTCGTGCTGCAGGTGCTCTCCACCGCACTCGGCGGCGGCATGTCGTCCCGCCTGTTCCAGGAGGCGCGCGAGAACCGCGGCCTGTGCTACTCAGTGTTCTCCTTCGCCTCGGCCTATGCCGACACCGGGCAGCTCGGCGTCTATGCCGGCACCGACCCCGAGGATCTGGGCGAGCTGATGCAGGTGGTGGCCGCCGAGACCCGCCAGCTGATCGACGACCCGTCCGAGGATGAACTCGCCCGCGCCCGCGCCCAGCTCAAGGCCAGTCTGCTCATGGGCCTGGAGAGCTGCTCCTCGGTCTGCGAGGACCTCGCCCGCCAGCTGCTGTGCTTCGGCCGGCACATCCCGACCGAGGAGGTCGTGGCCAAGATCGATGCCGTTGACACCGCCGCCGTTCGCCGCGCCGGCCGCCAGCTGCTCGCCGGCAAGGGCCTGACCCTGGCCGCCGTCGGCCCGCTCGATGCGCTGCCGAACGTGGACCTGTCGGCGCTCGCGGCGTGAGCAGAGGCGTGCCCGGACTCGGTTGGACGTAGCGAGACGCCCGGCCGCCAGGGTGCCGTCGCTACTCGCCCCACAGCTCGCGGAACTCAGGGTGCATATGGCCGGGGACGTCGTAGAGCAGCTCCGCGCGGAGGTTGTCGGCGTCAGGCCGACACTCGTATGCGTCGCGGGTCTCCGGATAGTGGGGGAGGTGGGCCAGCTCCGCGGAGGGCAGCAGGTCGCGCCTGAGGAAGGCGGCGCGGCGGTGGGAATACTGCCGGATCTGGTAGACCGGCACGAGCGCCTGGGGCGTCTGCACCGACTTGATGTGGCCCAGCAGGTCGTCGAGGACCCAGCGGCCGGCGGCGTTCTGGACATAGTAGGGGCGGCAGGGCTCCGGAATCTCCGTTAGGTCGACCACCGAGCAGGGCACCGTTTCAGGCCACATACAGCATCCCTCCTGCGGCCCCATGAGGTCGGGGCCTGTCGCAGCGCTAGCAGCCGGGCGGCGGAGGATCTATGCCGGGATCAGCTGCGCGCCGGCTTGTGAACCGCGGTGCGGTAGGATCGGGCACGGTCGCGCCATGGGAGCGGACGGATGACAGGGTCCTTGAGATCGCTATGGGCGGGTGCGGCCATACTGGCGGCCCTGGGCGGCTGTGCGCACAGCGGCCCAGCCTACGGGCCGGCTCCGGCCGACGCCACGGTCGTGACGATGACCAACACCTTCGCGTTCTCCCCCGAGCTCGTCCGCATCACCAAGGGCGGCACCGTCGAATGGCGCAACACGTCGTTCGACACGCACACCGTCACCGACGATCCCGGCAGCGGCAAGGGCCGCAAGGGGATGACGCTGCCGGCCGGTGCGGCAGCGTTCGATTCCGGCAAGGTGGCACCAGGGCAGATCTACCGGGTCACCTTCACGACCCCCGGTGTCTACAACTATGTCTGCCTGCCGCACTACGACATCTTCGGGATGGCGGGAGCCGTCGTCGTAGCGCCCTGACCCGAGGGATGGCGCCGGCCACCCGGCCACGGAGTGGGGCGTCAGATGCTGACGCATTTCTTCATGAACGACGTGCGCGCCGCGCCGGCGAGCTTCTTCCCGTCGGCCTGACTAGTGCAGGTCTGCTCCTTGGTGGCGGTGGCCGACGTGGCAGCACTGCCGGACAGGCAGCTGCTCATGAACTGCTTGCGCGCATCCCCCTTGAGCTCCTTGGTGGTGGCGGTGGCATTGCAGGTCTTCATCTTGTCCTGTTGCGTGCTCGCGGCGAAGCTGACGCCAGCCCCGCCTGCGACGATGGCGCTGAGCGTCATCGCGGCCAGAATAATGCGCATTTCCCAACTCCCCGGTCTTCTCCGACTGACGTGGATTTTATCAGTCCGGCCGACGATTGTCGCGTGACAGCGAGGACAGACGGGGGTCATGGTTGCTGACAAATATGCGGCCTGGGCCAAGCTCGGGCGTAGGGTCCGCAGAAAATCGTGTTTCAGGTAGGCCACAGTCGATGCGAGCGTTGATCGTCGCCGATCTGCATTACAGCCTGCGCCAGTTCGACTGGCTGCAGCGGATGGCGGCGGGCTACGACATGGTGATCCTAGCCGGTGATCTCCTCGACATTGCCGGGCACGCCGACCTCGACACGCAGATCGTCGTGGTGGGCAAGTACCTGGCCCGCCTGGGGGCGGTCACCCGGGTCGTCGTCTGCAGCGGCAATCACGACGTGGACGAGCGCGACGCGGCCGACGAGAGCATCGTTACCTGGTTCGACGACATCCGTGCGGAAGCGGTGCGCATGGACGGCGAGCATCTCGAGTTCGCTTCGGGCATGATCACGATCTGCCCGTGGTGGGATGGGCCGGTGGCGCGCGGCGCGCTGGAGGCGCTGCTGACCGCGGCGCCGCGGCCGGTGCCGGGACCGTGGATCTGGATTCACCATGTCCCGCCCAATCGGACCGCCGTCAGCTGGACCGGGCACGATCACGCCGGCGACGAGTTCCTGCGCGAGCTGATCGCCAGGTTCGGGCCGGCGCTCGTCATCAGCGGTCATGTGCACAGCTCGCCCTTCCGCCGCGGCGGCTCTTGGGTCGATCGTGTGGGTGCCACCTACGTGGTCAATCCGGGCCGCCAGCTGGGCGAGCTGCCGGCGTTCATCGAGCTCGATCTCGCGGCGGGGACCTTGGCCTGGACCTCGCTCGCGGGGAACGATCAGGTGCAGCTGGAGACTGCCGTCGTACCCGGTCAGTAGGTCTTGGCGCGCAGGGCGCGCGGATGTCGGGTCATCACCGACTCCAGGACCTCGTCGATCATGCCGAGATGGCTGCCGGTGTCGGCGAACTGTGTCTTCACGTCCACCAGGTACCGGGTCACGGCGTCGAGGCGATGGGCCAGTACAGCCGCGACGTAGGCGGTCATCTCCGGTGTCGCCAGGAGGAACTCGCGGGCATCCTCGAGGACGTGGCAGACCGATGAGGACACCGCCACGACGTCGGCGGTGTGCGGCCCGTCCAGCAGCAGGGACATCTCGCCGAACACGGCGCCCCGCTCCCGGATGCGGGTGATCGCCACGCCGTTGCGCACCACCTCGAGCTCGCCGCTCTTGAGGAAGACCAGCTTCTGCGTCGTCGTGCCGGCCCGCAGCACGGTCTCGCCAGCCGCGTAGGCGAAGGTCGGCACGCTGTTCAGCCGGTCGCCCAGGAACTTCAGCAACGGCTTTCCTCCGCGGCGTGGTGGCGCTCATGACCGAACGCGCAAAATTGATAAGCCGGCGGCGGCCGGGCAGCAATGCGTGCCCTATGCGTGCGCGCGATCCCGCCCGACCTGGAATGGCGGTGGTGAGGCGACCCGGCCGGCCCTAAGGGTGCGTGCCAGCCAGGAACATCGCCCCATGCGCATACGCTCGATCGGCCTTCCGCTCCGCCCAGGGTGTCGCACCTGATGGGTGAGCGGATGCTGCTGCTCACCCTGGCCCTGGGCAATTTCGTTCTCGGTACCGGCGCGTTCGTGCTGCCGGCCCTGCTGCAGCCGCTGGCGGCCGATCTGCAGGTCTCGCTGCCGGCGGCGGGCTGGCTGATGAGCGGCTACGCGCTGACCTATGCGGTGGGCTCGCCGCTGCTGACCGCGCTCACCGGGCGCTGGCCGCGGCGCCGCGTGCTGCTCGCCGGTCTGGCTCTGATCGCGGTCGGCAATGCCCTGCTGGCGCTCAGCCCGAGCCTGCCGCTGGCGCATCTCGGCCGCATCGTCTCGGCGCTGGGCGGCGCCCTCTACACGCCGATCGCGGCCTCGATCGCCGTGGCCATCGCTGCCCCGGAACGGCGGGCCCGGGCGCTGGCGCTGGTCTTTGCGGGCATGACCATCGCCCAGGTCCTGGGCATTCCGCTGGGCTCGCTGCTGGCGACCGGGCTAAGCTGGCGCGCCGTGTTCGCCGTCGTCGCCCTGGCGGCCGTGGCAGCGTTCGTCGTGATCCAGCGGCGCGTCCCCGCCGACGTCGCGGCGCCGGCGTCGACGCTGGCGCAACTTGGTGCTCTGT
>JAPJRA010000378.1 GCA_030824835.1 Geminicoccaceae bacterium
GCCGAGACGGATGAGGCCCAGGAGGCTCATGCCAGCGCCCAGCACCGCATGCACCAGTGGCGGGAGGTCGGGCTGGGTGCGCAGATCCTGCGGGATCTCGGTGTCGCCTCCATCCGTCTGCTGGCGAATCACCAGCGCCACTATATCGGCTTGTCCGGCTTCGGCATCGTTATCGACGAAACGGAGCTGCTCGAAGGCTGAGCGGCTGGCAGCGGCGGTGCTACGACGGCGGATCCGGTTCGACCAGGCCCAGCGCCGCCAGCTCCTCGAGGATCGCTTCGGAAGTCGGGTCCGCACGTCGCGGCACGAAGGTCTGCACCTGCGTGCGCCGCACCTCGCCGCCATTCCGCGGAGCCAGGGTGGCAAAGCTGCGCGGGGCCAGGGTGCCGGGCGCCGCTGGCGGCGTTGGCGTCCGGAGCCGGAGCGTGGTGGTACGGTTACGGTCGGTCATGGTGGTCGTACCGTTCTGGCGTGGCGTTACGGAGAGCGTTGGTCAGCTGCGAACATGCAAGGACGCTGAATGAACGTTCCACACCGGGCCTGCCCGTAAATCGGCACACCCCCGAATCCCTGAATAGGCCAGAGATGCAAATCGGCGCGGACCAGATCGGTATGTCCCAAGGCTAGGCGCAAGACGGCGCTCGACCGGGCAAAAATAGCCTGCTTCTCGCAAAATCGCAACCGTCGCGATGCTTGGCTTTGTCAACTAAAAGTCCATATGACATCGGGCTTTAGCAACGAAATGGCTTTCTGTGGCTTGCTTGAACCAGCACAGCACTGGCAGCCCATGCCGGCCCCGGTTCATGCAGTTGAGGCTGGATCGAAAGTGTCTGCGGGCATCGCGCTCGACGGTGCGCGGAGCAAGTGCTGCAAGGCATCCCGGAACGCGAGACGGTACTCGGACCGCTCGTAGATGTTGACGTGATTTGCGCCTTCGACCCAGACCACCGACAGGGGGTGCTGGAGTGCGGCCAGGAGTTGCCGGGTGCGCGCAGGGGAGACCACCTGGTCACGTTCGGCGGCGATGATCGCGACTGGTACCTTGATGTCGGCAAGTGCCTCGTCGGAGCGGAATGGATGCCGTAGCAACCAGCTCACCGGTACGAATGGATAGCGTTCGGCAGCGACCGCGGCGATGGAATCGAACGGCGTCACCAGGATGGCGCCGGTCAACGGGCGATGGCGTGCCAGTTGGGCCACCACGCCGGAGCCGAGGCTGAAGCCGGAGGCGACGACCCGCGCGGGCTTCAGAAAGTCATGCAGATGATCGTAGATCCGGGCCGCATCCTCCACCAGCACGGCTTGGTTCGGTGTGCCTCCACTGGGTCCGTAGCCACGATAGTAGAATGTGGCGATGTCGACATCGGCCAGCCAGCCGTCGAAATGCCGTAGCCGCCAGGTATTGTCCTCGGCATTGCCGCCAAAGACCAGGAGCAGCCCGCGACTAGCACCCGTCGCACGGCGCAACCCACCCACGAGGCGCACGCCGTCCGGCATGATCACTTCCAGGCGCTCGTCCGTCGGCGCCATCTCAGTCACCGCGGCCAGGCCGAAGCCCCAGCCCACGAAGACGAGCCGGTCCTGCTGCCACCACAGCATACCGACGAACAGGCACCAGAGCAGGCCGGCAACGGCCAAGATGGAGGCAGCGGTCAGCACGACGTCATTCCAGTTCGGACAGCAACCAGTCGCGCAACCGCACGATCGCCCGGTCATGCAGCCGCTCCTTCCGGCAGACCAGATACCATTCTCCGGGCTGCGGTACCGCCAGGGGAATGGGCTGTACGAGCCGCCCGGTGCGGAGGTCGGTGGCGGCGACGAAATCCGGCACCAGTGCCACCCCTCGACCGTCGATGGCCGCTTCCAGCGCAAGCAGATAGCTGTCGAACAGCAGGCTGCTGTGGCTCGCCAGCTCGTCGACGCCGGCGGCGGCCAGCCACAACGCCCAGTCCTGCTCGGCAGTATAGACGCCAAGCCGCCGATGGTGGACCAGTTCTGCCGGACGGCCTAGCCCGAATCCGCCCTGTACCAGGGTGGGACTGGCGACGGCAATCAGCCGGGCTCGAAAGAGCGGCCAGTAGACCAGCGCCGGATGGAGCGGCGGCTCATGGTAGATCATGCCCACATCGACATTCTCGGCATCGAAATCCCAGCTGCGATGGCTGGTGCTCAGGCGCAACCGGAGATCGGGATTGGCCGCCTCGAACCGGTGCAGCCGGGTGAGGAGCCAGCGTGACGCCACGGTAACGTAGACCTGAAGCGTCAGCTCGCCAGTGCCGCTGCGTTCCCGCAAATCGTTGGCGGTCTCGCCGATCCGCGCAAAGGCATCGCGCAGCACCGGAAACAGAGTGGCACCGGCATCCGTGAGCTCGACCCGACGGCCTTTGCGCCAGAACAACGGCCTGCCCAGGTCGCGCTCGAGATCCTTGACCTGATGGCTGATGGCCGAATGGGTGACGCACAGCTCCTCGCCGGCATTCCGGAAGCTGAGATGCCGTGCGGCTGCCTCGAAAGCGCGCAAAGCCGACAGAGGTGGTAATCGACGACGCATCATCCGGAAACGCTAGCGTGGATGGACTGGTGAATCCAGCTCACCGATTGTGGAGAAAGATTCGATTGCCTTGCCGCCCATGTCGCTGGCCATGATAGGCTCCGGCAGTCGAGGTGGATGGCATGACGAGCGACAGTGGAGAGCGACGGCGCGGTGGCCGTGACGCGCGACGACAGCTCCGGGCGGCGCCGCTCGCCGAAGCCTTGCGGCCGATTCGTCCCGGCCTCGAGGGTGGTCGTTACCGGCCATTGAGCGAGGCCGACATCACCATCATTCACCAGGCCGCCTTGGACGTGCTCGAGCAAATCGGCATGGCCCAGGCACTGCCCAGCTGCGTGGACGCGTGCACGGCGCGCGGCGCGTTCGTCAACGCGCTTGGCCGACTCTGCTTTCCGCGCGGGCTGGTTGAGGATATCCTGGCCGGTGCGGCGCGCCGGTTCCCGCTCTATGCGCAGGACGCCCGCCACGATCTCGAGCCCTGGGGCCGGAAGGTTCATTTCGGGACCGCCGGTGCCGCCGTCCACATGGTCGACCTGAAGACGAGGGACTACCGCGAATCGGTCCTGCAGGACCTTTACGACGCCGCCCGCCTCGTCGATGCGCTCGACCACATCCACTTTTTCCAGCGCACATTGGTGCCCCGCGACATGGTCGGCGCCATGGAGCTCGACCTCAACACGCTCTATGCCTGCATCGCCGGTACGACCAAGCACGTGGGAACCAGCTTCTGCCGTGCCGACACGCTGGAGGCGGGCCTGGAGATCCTGCACTTGGTCGCGGGCGGTGAGGCGGCTTGGCGCGCTCGACCGTTCGTCAGCCTGTCCTGCTGCTTCGTGGTACCGCCCCTGCGTTTCGCCGAAGATGCATGTCGCGGACTTGAGGCGGCGGTCGCGGGCGGCATGCCGGTGCTGCTGCTCTCGGCAGGGCAGGCCGGGGCCACCGCACCGGCGGCACTGGCCGGTGCCGTCGTCCAGGCGACGGCCGAGGTGCTAGCTGGCCTATGCTACGTCAACGCGCTGCAGCCTGGCGCGCCGGCGATTTTCGGTACGTGGCCTTTCGTGTCCGATCTGCGCACCGGGGCGATGTCGGGGGGGAGCGCCGAGCAGGCCCTGCTCATGGCCGCCTGCGCCCAGATGGGGCAATTCTATGACCTGCCGACCGGCGTGGCTTCGGGGATGAGCGATTCCAAGCTGCCGGACGCGCAGTCCGGTGCCGAGAAGGGCTACAACCATGCGCTGGTCGGCAATGCCGGCGCCAACCTGATCTACGAGGCCGCCGGCATGCAGGCGAGCCTCCTGGGCTTCAGTCACGAGAGCCTGGTGATCGACAACGACATCATCGGCGCATCCCTGCGGACCATCCGCGGCATTGAGATCGACACCGCGTCGCTGTCGCTGGACGTGATGCGGCAGGTATGCATCGATGGCCCGGGACATTATCTCGGTAGCCAGCAGACCTTGGACCTGATGCAGCGCGACTATTTCTACCCGTTGGTCGGCGACCGCGGCAATCCCAAGGAGTGGGCCGAGCAGGGCCGCACGGACATCGTCGAGCGCGCGTCGACCCGGGTAACCAGTCTGCTGTCGGGCCACTTTCCGGCTCACCTGAGCGCCGTCGATGCGGTCATTCGTGACCGCTTTCCGATCCGCCTGCCGCGCGAGGCGATGCACCCGGTCGGCACGGCTGGCCTCGCTGCATGAGGACGGCACGTGTCGTGATTGTCGGTGGCGGGGCCGTCGGCTGCAGCGCCCTTTACCATATGGCGTTGCGAGGCTGGACCGACTGCCTGCTGCTTGAGATGAACGAGCTGACCTCCGGCTCGACATGGCATGCTGCCGGCAACTGCCCGACCTTCTCGGGCAGCTGGACGGTGATGAGGATGCAGGCGTACGGCGCCCGCCTCTATCGGCGCCTGTCCGCCGAGCTGGAAGGCGGCATCGGCTACCACGGCACCGGCTCGCTCCGCCTCGCCCACGACCGCGAGCGCATGGACGAGTTCCGCCACGTCAAGTCCATGGCACAAGCCCAGGGACTCGCCTACGACCTGCTGACGCCTGACCAGGCGTGCGAGCTCTATCCCTTCCTCGAGCCACACGATCTCGAAGGCGCCTTGTGGGATCCGCTCGATGGCGATGTCGACCCGTCGCAGCTCACCCAGGCCTACGCGCGGTTGGCCCGCGAGGCCGGTTGCCGGATCGAGCGCTTCACGCGCGTGATCGGCCTCGCCCGCGGCAGCTCCGGCGAATGGCTCGTGAGCACGGACAAGGGCGAGACGATCCGCGCCGAG
>JAPJRA010000379.1 GCA_030824835.1 Geminicoccaceae bacterium
ACGCTGGGCTTCCTCGTCCACGACGTCGCCCGGCTGCTGCGCAAGCGGCTGGAGCAGCGCGCGCGGGCGGCCGGGATCGGGCTGACGCGGGCGCAGTGGCAGGCCCTGGCCTACACCGCGCGCAGCGAGGGGCTGAACCAGTCCACGCTCGCGAGCTACCTCGAGATCGAGCCGATCACGCTGGGAAGGCTGGTCGACCGGCTGGAGCTGCTCGGGCTGATCGAGCGGCGGCGCGACCCGCAGGACCGCCGCCAGCGCAACCTGTTCCTGACCGAGAAGGCGTGGCCGGAGCTGGAGCGGATCCGCGCCCTGGGGGCCGAGGTGCGCGAGGAGGCGTTGGGCGGGCTCGACGAGGGCGATCGGGCGCGGCTGCTGCGCGCGCTGGCGACGGTCAAGGGCAACCTGCAGGGCTGCCTCAGCTGCACCGAGGACGACGACGAGCGGAGTCGGAGACATGGCTGACACCGCCGAGCAGGTCACCGTGACCGCGCTGCGCAAGGCCGAGCCGGTTCCCATCCACGTGCCGGCACCGCGCCGGCGGCGCGATCGCCGCCAGCTCGTCCGCTGGACGCTGCTGATCGCCGGGCCGGCACTCCTGCTGGCCGTAGTCGGCTGGATCTGGGTCACCGGCGGCCGCTACGTCTCGACCGACAACGCCTATGTCCATGCCGACATGATGAACGTCGCCACCGACGTCGACGGCCTGGTCCGCAGCATCGAGGTCGGCGACAATCAGGAGGTCAGGAAGGGCCAGGTCCTGTTCACCCTCGACGATTCGGTCTACCGCAGCGCGCTCGAAACCGCGCAGGCCAACGTCGCCCTGGCCGCGACCGAGCTGCGGGCGCTGCAGGCGAGCTACGCCCAGGCCCAGGCACAGATCGTCAAGGCCGAGGCGGATGTCGCGTTCTTCACCAAGGAGCAGCGGCGGCAGCGCGACCTGGTGAGCAAGCGGGCGACGGCGCAGGCGCAGCTCGACGCGGCCGATCACGACCTGGACGCGGCCTCGGCCCAGCTCGCGGCGCTGCGCCAGGAGGAGGCCGGCATCGCGGCCCAACTCGGCGGCGATCCCCAGGCACCCGTCGAGCGGCATCCGCGCTACCTGGCGGCGGTGGCGGCGCGCGACCGGGCCGCGCACGACCTCGAGCACACGGTGGTGCGGGCGTCGATGGACGGGGTGACGGCCAACGTCCCGGCCCTGCAGCCCGGCGAGTATCTGGAGGCCGGCAAGGCCGCCTTCGCGCTGGTGGCGACCGGGCATGTCTGGGTCGAGGCCAACCCCAAGGAGACCGACCTCACCTACGTCCAGCCCGGCCAGCCGGTGACGGTCACCGTCGACACCTACCCGGGCCATGTCTGGGAGGGCAGGGTGGACAGCCTGAGCCCGGCGAGCCAGGCGCAATTCTCGCTGCTGCCGGCGCAGAACACGAGCGGCAACTGGGTCAAGGTGGTGCAGCGCATCCCGCTCCGGGTGCGGGTCGAGCCCGGGCCCGGGGAGCCCGTGCTGCGGCCTGGGATGAGTGCGGAGATCGACGTCGACACCGGCCACCTGCGCCACTGGCGTGACCTGCTCGGCGGCTGGCTGGGCTAGGCGCCGGCGATGGACATGGCGGCGGCCGAGGCCAAGCCCAGCTACTGGCCGGTCACCGTCTGCGTGATGCTGGCCACCATCATGCAGGCGATCGACACCACGATCGCCAACGTGGCGCTGCCCTACATGCAGGGCACGCTGTCGGCGACGATGGACCAGGCCAACTGGATCCTCACCTCCTACATCGTGGCGGCGGCGATCATGACCCCGCCCACCGGCTGGCTCGCCGGCCGGTTCGGGCGCAAGCGGCTGTTCATCTTCCAGGTCACCGGCTTCACCATCGCCTCGGTCCTGTGCGGCATGGCGCAGTCGCTGGGCCAGATCGTGCTGTTCCGGCTGCTGCAGGGCATGTGCGGTGCTGCCCTCGTGCCGCTGTCGCAGGCGGTGCTGCTGGATACCTGGCCGCGCGAGAAGCACGGCTCGGCCATGGCGCTGTGGGGTGTGGGCGTCATGGTGGGCCCGATCCTGGGCCCCACGCTCGGCGGCTGGCTCACCGAGAGCTACAGCTGGCGCTGGGTGTTCTACGTCAATGTGCCGGTGGGTATCCTCACCGTGCTCGGCCTGCTCACGTTTCTCAGCGACAGCAAGCGCCTGCAGGTCCCGTTCGACTGGATGGGCTTCATCACGCTGAGCGTCGCGATCGGGGCGCTGCAGCTGATGCTGGATCGCGGCGAGCAGCTCAACTGGTTCGATTCGGTCGAGATCATGGCCGAGGGCCTGATCGCCGGCCTCGCCTTCTACCTCTTCCTCGTCCACACCTTCACCGCCGACCGGCCGTTCGTGAACCCGCGCAACTTCCTCGACCGCAACTTCTCGGCCGGGCTCGTCTTCATCTTCCTGATCGGCGTCATTCTCCTCGCGACCCTGGCGCTGCTGACCCCCTATCTGCAGAATCTGATGGGCTACCCGGTGCTGACCGCCGGCATGGTGCTGGCGCCGCGCGGCATGGGGACCATGCTGATGATGTTCGTCGTCGGCCGGTTCGTCGGCCGCATCGACAGCCGCCTCCTGATCGGCGCCGGGCTCCTGCTGACCGCGGGCTCGCTGCACGAGATGTCGCTGTTCACGCCCGACATCGCCCCGTTCGAGGTGGTGCGGACCGGCTTCACGCAAGGGCTGGGCTTCGGCCTCGTCTTCGTGCCCTTGAGCACGGTCACCTTCGCGACCCTGCCGCCGGCCTCGCGGACCGAGGCCACGGCCCTGTTCAGCCTGATGCGCAATCTCGGCAGCAGCATCGGCATCTCGGTCGTGATCAGCCTCCTGTCGAGCAACACCCAGGTCAACCATGCCTCGATCGCGGCCTACGTCACCCCCTTCAACGGCCAGCTCGGCGCGCCGGGCGTGGCCGAGCACTGGAACGTCGCGACCGCCGGTGGCCTCACCGCGCTGAACGCGGTAGTGACCGAGCAGGCGGCGATCATCGCCTATGCCGACGACTACCGGCTGATGATGTTCCTGACGCTCGCCACCGTGCCGATGCTGCTGCTGATGCGCCGCCCGGGCCGCGCCGGCGGCGGCGCGCCAACCCATGCCGCCGTGCCGGACTGAGGCCGCCGGCCACGCCCCGCGACGTCGCCGGCCCGCGGGCAGGGCCCCGCATGCAACCCACGGGCGGCTATGCGGTTAGCCTTCGACCACACCGGAGGGACCCACCATGCGCGGCCGGATCGATCATGTCGTGCTGACCGTCCGGGACCCGCTTGCGTCGTTCGCGCTGTACGACGCCGTCCTGCGGTTCCTGGGCTACCGGCTGGTCAGCCAGGGCGACGCAGGCTTCGAATGGGTGCTCGAGGAAAAAGACGGCTCGCCCTCGCTCTGCCTCGTGCCGGCCAGCGACGCTGGCGCCGCGCAGGCGCACGACCGCTACGCCCCTGGCCTGCACCACCTCGCCTGGGCGGCCGCCAGCCGCGAGGACGTCGACCGCCTGCACGCGCTCCTGGTCGAGCAGAAGGCCGACGTGCTCGACGCCCCCGCCGAGTACCCGCAATATAATGGCGGCCGAGGCTACTACGCCGTCTTCTTCGCGGACCGGGACGGGCTGAAGCTGGAGTACGTGTTCACGCCGCCGCGGTGACCGGCCGCGATCGGGCTGGCGCCTCAGCCGAGGTCCGGCTGCGTTTCCTTGAAGCTCGGCAGGGCCTGGATCCTGGCCCACCAGTCGGCGAGGCCGTCGACGGCGAACACGGCGTCCTTGTCCGGGGTCAGCGACACGTAGAAGAGGATCGGCGCCAGGTAGAGGTCGGCCAGGCTGAGCTCGCCGGCGATGAAGGGTGACGACCCCCTGGTCCGCATGGCGAGCTCGAGGGTCTTGCGGCCATTCTCGAGGCCGGCCTCGCGCATCGCGTCGTTCCTGCCGCCGACGAAATCCGGAAAGAGATGATAGGCGGCGACACCGCCGATCAGGGCGCCGTAGCCGTACGAATCGACGAGGCCGACGATCATGTCCATCCGCGCGCGATCCTTGGGCGTCGCCGGGACCAGCGACTTGCCGGGCAGGACGTCGTTGAGGTAGCGGGCGATCGCCCCCGTCTCCAGGATCCGCATCCCGTCATGGTCGAGGACCGGGACCTTGCCGAAGGGGTGGCGCTCGAGATGCTCGGGCTGCCTGGGCTCCCCCGCCAGCACGTTCAGCTGCACCTGCTCGAACTGCGTGCAGCCCTTCTCCGCGAGCAGCATCTTGACCGTGCGGACATAGGTCGAGCCGTCGAAGCCCCACAAGGTGAACTCGGTCATGGCAGCAGCCTCCCTTTGCTTGTCTTGCCGTCCGCTCGATCAGTACACTCGTCCTGCCAGGTGAATCCATATGGTGGTGGATTTGGACGGCAACCCTGGAGAGTTTCGGCGACCTACGTGATTGACGGTCGCCGCGGCTTACCCCGGTCTTTCGCCGGACGGCGGCCATGTGGCCGGCTCGGCCCCAAGCAAGGGCGGGCAGGCGGTGGGCTTCTGCTCCGGCCTACACCGGTCTGCATCGCGCGGGTTTGCGGTACGCCAGACCGTTCTCCGCCTTCACCCACAGGATGATGCCGACGAGCGTGAGCGTGACGCTGTTGCCGAGCCAGATCGCCGGTGCCGCCCGCCACACACCGTAGCAGATCCACAAGCTGGTACCGGCCTCGAGCATCAGCAGCGTGACCAGGCTGAAGTCGTCGGCGCTGCGGGTGCGCCAGGTCTTCACCACCTGCGGCAGGAAGGCGAGCGTCGCCAGGGTGCTGGCGACGAGGCCGACATATTCGATGCTGTCCATGGC
>JAPJRA010000380.1 GCA_030824835.1 Geminicoccaceae bacterium
CCCACCAACCTGTGCTCTGTTGAACCGCAGGTTTGGCCGGACCCGTGGGAGCCTGCCGCGCCGCCTGGGGCGGCTTGGGTGGCTGGCTCGTCTCCTGAAGCGGCTTTACCGTACGCGGTGCCGGCTCAGGCTGGGTCGCTGGCTTTGATGGGGCCGCTGGTTCCTTTCAAGCAGCTTGGAAGGGATGGTGCGTCTTGTCCTTCTGGGCCACCATGTGCGCCGCCGTCGGCTCGCCGCGCACGGCGCGCTCGATCGAGAGCTTGGTGGCCTCGTAATTGTACTGCTGGATCTTGGCGTCGTCCGATGCTTCCCAGTGGATGAACACGCCCACCGAGATGAACAGGTCGTCGCAATCCGCTTGCGGGATGGTCCCCTCGGCCACGCAGTCGGCTACGGCCATCGCGACGCCGCGCTGCGCCGGGCCGAACATCTGCACGGCCTGCTTGGCATCCTTGATCGTGACCTTGTTGAACATCACGGTCGCGGGCTTGGCCATCAGGTTGGGCTCGAGCACCGCCAGGAGGCCGTTCACGCCTTCCTTCTGGTTGGTCAGCGTCAACGCGAACGCCGTCTCGGCGGCGGAGCCGCGCGGTCCGATGATCAGGTCGATATGCGCAACCTCGTTTCCGTCGCCAACGAGCGCCTCGCCGACGACCATACGGTCAATCTTTGGCATGATGCCTCCCTCGTGCGTAGAATCACACACCGCAACGTGCTTACACGCTGGACAAGCGAGCGCAAGCCCGATGATCGTTGCCGAGGCATCGAGTGATGGCCTTAATGCCTTGTCATGATTGAGCAATTGGCAATTCGAATGACGCGTCGGGCCAGATGATCAGGCCAGAAGCGCCGCCGCGAAGTGGCTGGCGACGGTGAGGTCGGCGCTCGTGCCGGGATTGATTTCGGCGTCCTTCAGCTCCCGATCGAAGTCGAGCAGGAGGTCATGGAGCGGCGTGGGATCGATCGCCAAACGCAGCCGCGCATCGAATTCCATGGCCCGATGCTGGACCGTCGAGGCGATCTGGGCGCCGTGCTTGCGGGCGACGTGCGTGTCCGGGAAGCCGGCGAGGAAGGCGAGGTAGGTGGCGCTCGTCGCCCATGCGTCGCTCCAGCCGGCGGCACGGCAGGCCAGCAGCCGCGCCACCCCGATGCCGAGAACATCCGCATAGCCGGTGGCATATTGCCGGGCGATCAGGTCCCACCCGGACGCCGCCCGCATCGCCTCGAGCAACGTCACCATGGGCTCGTCCATGACGTCGTGCTGCCCGCTGCTCCCGAGGCCGGCCGGCGAGGCCAGACGGATGGCCCGGTAGGTCAGGGACGCATCCTCGACCGTGAGCGCTCCGAGCACGGCTGCCAACCCGCCGGCAAGGGGAGGCGGGCGCTCGGCCGCGGCCGCCAGCGGGGCTGCGAGCAGGAGGATACCGAGGTTGGTGTTCTGGTCACACGCGGCGCGTGTGGCGGCGACCGCCGCCAGGATGCGCGCCCCCACGCCTCGGCCGGCGGACGCTATCAGCGGCGCCGATGCCTCGGCGCTGGCCAGGAAATCAGCCACGGTCATGCGATGGCCGGCGGCATGGACATGCACGTTGCCCGGCTTCAGCGCCTCCAGCTCGGCGCGGCAGGCGGCCAGGAATGCCGCCTCGATCGCGGCGGCCGGCATGGTGCTCATGCGGCGGACCGGCCGACGCGGTCGGCCAGGAATGTCGCCAGGGCGGCGGCGACATCCGTCTCGGTCACGCTTTGCAGACCCTGCCAGGCGGGCATGCTGTTCACCTCGAGGACGACGAGGCGCCCCTGCTCGTCCTCGATGAGGTCGACCCCGGCGTGGGCGGCTCCCACGGCAGTGGCAGCGGCCACCGCCAGCTCCGCCAGCGGGCCGGTGGCAGGCTCGGGGTGGGGCACGCCGCCCTGGCCGATATTGGTGATCCATGTCGTGCCGCGCCGCGACATCGCGGCAACGGCCGTACCGCCCACCACGAAGACGCGATAGTCGCGCCACTGACCATCGGCGCGGTCGACGAAGCGCTGCAGATAGTAGACGCCGCCGACTTCGGCCGCATCGGGCAGCTCACCCGGTCCCGTGATCAGCCGCAGCCCCCGGCCCTGTGCGCCGAACAGCGGCTTGAGCACGAGCTTTCGGCCCAGCGCCTGGGCTTCCTGGGCCAATGCCTCCGCGTCGGCCGAAGTCTCGACCACCGATGTCGATGGCGTCGGGAGCCCGGCCTGCGCCAGCGCGAAGCTGGTCGCGGCCTTGTCGACGCAGCGCTCGATGGAGCGCGCGCTGTTGACCACGGCGACCCCCAGCGCTTCCAGCGCGTGCAGCATCCCCAGGCGCAGCGTCACCTGCTCGAAGGTGCCTGCCGGGATCGAGCGCACCAGCACGGCCCGGGGCAGGTGCGCACGGTCGCCCAGGCGGATGCCCGTGCCGTGGTCCGCGATCGCAAACCGGCACTGGGCGAAGTCGATGCGCTCGATCGCGAGGCCCCGGCCGGCCAGGGCCCGGCGCAGCTCCCGCCCGTGCCAGCCTTCGGCCCGCCCGCCCAGAATGACGACCTCAGGCAGCGCCGTCACCGAACGACTGGGCCAGCAGGTCGGGTGCGAACGCGCCCTCGCGGAAGGTGCGGCCACTGTCCAGGCAGGTGATCAGCACGCGGGCCGGGCTGAACAGCATCGGGTCGATCTTGTAGAAGTCGAAGCCGGCGTCCTTGAAGATCTGCCCGAACGGCTGGCCGAAGTCGCGCGAGGCCGAGCTCGGCAGCTTGGCCGCCAGCTCGCGCGCCTCCTCCTCCGGGCCGGAGACGAAGAGCTGGACCTCGCCGCCGAACAGGATCGTGTCGTTGGTCCGGCTCATGGCGGTGAGGAAATCGGGCGAGGGCGGCGGCAACGGGGCAGCACCCAGGCCATCGCGGACCCGCTCCAGCGGGAAGCCCAGCGCATGGACCTTGTGCATCGCAACCTCCAGCACGCGGGCGGTGATCTGGACGGCACCGGCGAGGCTCGTGGTCGGCGTCAGCACGAAGGTCAGCGCCGAGGGTGCCAGATTGCAGTCGGCGGCGACGCGGGCGATCAGCTCGTCCGGTGGAACGCGGTCCGTCTCCAGCACGAAGCTGCCCCAGAAAGATTCGCTGTCGGTGTAGGCGAGTTCCTGGAACAGCTCCTCCTTGGCGGCACGCGCCCGGCCCGGGCCGGAGGCCATGGCGAAATAGGCGCCGTCGCCCTCGCCGTGGGCGAGGCTCCATCCGGCATACTGGCTGGCGAGACAGGCCAGGACCGGATCGCTGGCCGACACGGAGACGCGGAACGGCCACGCGGCGAACGGCGAGCCGGCGCCGATCTCGACCCGGCCGAGGCCACCCATGCAGATCTCCGCGATCCGCCGCCCGGCCTCGATGCCGCCGGCGGCCGCGATGCCGGCATCGACGATGGTCGCACCGGACTCCGTCCGTTGCACGGCGATGCGTAGCGCGCGTGCATCACGGCAAAGGCCGGCCACCAGCGGCTGGGTCAGGCGCCCCACGCTCGGCCGCCCTGTTGCGTCGTCGCTCATTCAACTCTCCATCAGACGCCGTGTGGCGTTTCCCACAGCCAGTTCGTGCGTGCCGACACAGCGCAGCCCGGCCGTTCCGATCATGCTCGCTGCAGTGCAACGCCGTGTGAGTATGGCTCCATGATCGAACTGGTTTTGCTCGCCTGTCTGCTCGGCCAGCCGCAGCACTGTGAGCAGCATTTCGTGCCGACAGCGCCGCAGATGAGCCTGATGGAATGCATCTTCTCCGGCCAGTTCCAGATCGTGCAATGGCACGAGCAGCATCCGGGATGGGTCATCCGACGCTGGACCTGTGGGGCGCCGCGGGCTTGACCGGATGCTCAGCCACCCATTCGATCCGGCCAAGCAGGTCGCACGCCCGTGCCGCGAGCAGGGCCCGCACCGCCAACGGGTCGTGGCCCTCGGCCAGGACCGTGGCGATCGGTCCGCCGGCGGCGATCCGAGTCCCAGGAGGGGAAAGATCGGCGCACCAGTCTGGCCAGTCGAAGCCCGCCGCCACCGTGACCGCCCGCCTGGCGTAAACGATCAGTGAGCCTGCAGCCCGGTCGCCCGGCGCTGGAGCGGGCGGCAGGTGGCCTGCGCAGGCCGCCCGGTGCAGGCCGAACAGGTCGAGCCCAAGCGCCAGGGCATAGGCGTCCAGGCTGGCGCCGGGCCGAGGGTTGAGCTCGAGGATCGTGACGGCATCGCCGGCCACCAGCGCGTCGACGCTGACGAGGCCGACCAGCGCGTGATGGCGCACCAGGGCCTCCGCGGCTGACGCGAGACGGGCGCCGGCAACGGGCGACAAGGTGGCCGGCGCCAAGGTGCCGGCGAAACGGAACCTGCGGCCGGGGTGCGGTGCGGCCCATTGCTCACTGCAGCCGAGCACCCGCGCCGCCAAGCCGTTGCCGACGACCAACGCCGAGACCGGGCGGCCCGAAGCCCAACGCTGCCAGTACCATCCGTGCCCCCGCGGGAGGCTTTTCCCGGCGCGGTGGACGTGGCCACCGCCAGCGCCGCCGCTGCGCTTGCAGAGCCAGCCCCGCGGATCGGCCGGTGGCCGGAAGCTAATCTCCGGATGTGGCACCTCGAGCTGCCGTGCGGCGGCCGCGAACGAGGCCGGGTTCTTCACCGCGCGGACGGCCTCTGGGCCGTTGCCCCAGAGCGGACGCCCCCGTGCCAGCGCTGCGAGCAAGCCGGTGGCACGCTCGAAGCCGGAGCCGTAGGCCAAGGGAATCGGCGGCGGCGCCAGCCGGGCGAGGATGGCATCGCGGATCTCGTCGCGTACCGACGTCCAAGCGCTCAC
>JAPJRA010000381.1 GCA_030824835.1 Geminicoccaceae bacterium
GGCCCGTACCGGCAGGAAGTCGAAGCAGGCCTGCGCCAGATGCGTGCGGCCCTCGCGCGCGAGCATCGCATCGAGCCTTGCCCGCAGGGCGTGGAGATGGAGCACGTCGCGCGCGGCATAGCGCTGCTGCGTCTCGCTCAGCTGCTCCGCACCCCAGTCCGAGCTCTGCTCGCTCTTGTCGAGATCGATGCCGAGCAGCTCGCGCACCAGATCCTTGAGGCCGTGCCGGTCGGTGTAGGTGCGCACGAGCTTGGAGGCGATCTTCGTGCAGTAGAGGGGGGCTGCGGTGACGCCGAGATAGCGCCGCAGCACCGCGACGTCGAAGCGGGCATAGTGGAACAGCTTGAGCCGCTGCGGATCGCCGAGCTGGCGCGCCAGGTTGGGTGCGGCATATCGGCCCGGTGGCAGCTGGACGAGATGGGCAGTGCCGTCGCCGGCCGAGAGCTGCACCAGGCACAGCCGGTCGCGGCCGGGCTGCAGGCCCATGGTCTCGGAATCGACCGCGATCGCCGGCCCGAGATCGAGGCCGTCCGGAAGATCACCGCGATGGAGGAAGATGCTGCTCATCGTGCGCCCGCCACCTTGCCGAGCCGGATATAGCGCAGCCGAGGTTAACCGGCGGTCAACGGGCTCGTGATGGATGGTGCCCAGGAGAGGACTCGAACCTCCACGCCCTTGCGAGCGCTAGCACCTGAAGCTAGTGCGTCTACCAATTCCGCCACCTGGGCAGCGCGTGCCGGCTTGTGTATGAGCAAGCGCGAGGCGCGTCAACTCGAGAGTGCCGCAATTTGCGGCGGTCGCGGGTGGCGGCGCGTGTTCGGCAAAAACGAGGGGGAAGCGCCATGCGCAGCAAGCTGGTGACGGTGTTCGGCGGCTCGGGCTTCGTCGGCCGCTACGTCGTGCAGCGCCTGGCCGAGCGGGGGGCCATCATCCGGGTGCCCACCCGCCATCCGGCGCGTGCCATGTTTCTCAAGCCGCTGGGTGCGGTGGGCCAGATCAACATCGAGCCCTGGAATCCTAAGGCGGCGGGCGAGGTGGAGCGGCTGCTGGCGGGCGCCGATTCCGCGGTGAGCCTGATCGGGATCCTGTTCGAGAGCGGCCGCGGCGATTTCGAGCGATTGCAGGCGCGCCTTCCCGGCGAGATCGGCGCCGCCGCGGCCAGACTGGGGCTGGAGCGCATCGTCCACCTGTCGGCGATCGGCGCCGATCCGCATGGCGAGGCCGCTTATGCCCGTACCAAGGCTGCCGGCGAGGCGGCGCTGCGGGCGAGCTTCCCGGCGGCGACGATCCTGCGGCCGAGCATCGTGTTCGGCCCGGAGGACGGATTCTTCAATCGCTTCGCGCGGATGAGCCAGCTTTCGCCGGCGCTCCCGCTGATCGGCGGCGGCAGGACCCGCTTCCAGCCGGTCTATGTGGGCGACGTGGCGGACGCCGTCGTGGCCGCCATGACCCGGCCCGAGACCGCGGGCGCTACCTATGAGCTGGGCGGCCCCTCGATCTACAGCTTCAAGGAGCTGCTTACCTACATCCTGAAGGTCACCGGCCGCCGCCGGCTGCTGCTGAACGTGCCGTTCGGGCTCGCCAGCCTGCAGGCGAAGCTGCTGCACTTCCTGCCGCAGCCGCCGTTGACGCCGGGCCAGGTCGAGATGCTCAAGCGTGACAACGTGACGACGCCGGGTGCGCCCGGCCTCGCCGAACTGGGCCTAGCGTCGACGCCGCTCGAGGTGATCGTGCCACACTACCTGAAGACCTACACGCTGCCGGTGGCACGGCTGCCGGTGATCTAGCCTGCCGCGCCGGCAGGCATGTTGGGCAGACCTTAACCACAACCCCGCCATGCTGCCGCCACCCTGGACGAGGAGGGCGGCATGCGGTGGGCTCGAACGGCGCCCTTCATCTGGACGGCTACCATTGGCGTCAGCCTGCTGCTCCTGGCCCTCTGGCTGGTGGCGGAGGCCGCCGCCGCTGGCATCGGCGGCGGCTGGCCCAGGCTGGCCATGGCGCTCGACCCCGCCGTGTCGGGTTCGATCCCGGATCTCTGGGCATTGCTGCAGCTCGTCATGGCCGCCGTGACCGCCTGGTGCCTGCGCCGCTGTGGCCCTGCGGCTGCCATGCTGCTCATGCTGGCGGTGGCAGACGGCGGCGATGTGAATGCGCGCCTGGCACCCCTGCTGAGCGATGACACGACGCTGGCCAAGCTCGTGGTCGGCACCGGGCTCGGGGCTGCGGCATTGGCGCCTGCAGTGCTGATGTGGCGTCGTTCTTGCTTCGTGCAGCGTCGACTCGGGCGGCGGCTGGTAGTGCTGTTGCTGGCGTGGGGCGTGACGGCGATCGGGTTCGACGCGCTCGGCAGTGGGCTGACGGGTGCTCCCCATCATTGGCTCACCGGGGCCGAGGAAGCGATCGAGCTCCTGCTCTACGCCGCGCTCGCCATGAGGTTGTTGGGCAGCGTTCTCTGCGTGGGCAGAGCGAGCGCAGAAAGTCCCATTTTGGTACATTCAGCGGCTTGCGAGGATGCTCCGGGTACTTGAAGCTCAGCTGCGTTGATGGCCATAGTCGCCATCGCAATAAAATAGTCCCAAAACAGGACGAAGCGTCTGGCGGTCGCTGGACGCTATGCACGCATGCCGGTATAGGCTGCGACACGATAGAGTTACCTTGAGTCGATCAACCGTCGGAAGCTGCCGGCGGCCGCCGGAGGATGACGGGCATGTCCGCCAAGATGATGCAGTTCGTGAGCGTGCCGCCAAGCATGCCCGACAAGCGCGGGCCAGCCGAGCGCAAGGCCGATTTTGCCGAGATCTACGGGCGGTTCGCGCCGGATCGCGCCACGCAGCAGGCGTCGCGTTGCGAGCAGTGCGGGGTGCCGTTCTGCCAGGTCCATTGCCCGCTGCACAACAACATCCCCGACTGGCTCAGGCTGGCGGTCGAAGGTCGGATGGAGGAGGCTTATGAGCTCTCCTCGGCCACCAACAACATGCCCGAGATCTGCGGCCGGATCTGCCCGCAGGACCGGCTGTGCGAAGGCAACTGCGTCATCGAGCAGTCGGGCCATGGCGCCGTCACCATCGGTGCCGTCGAGAAGTACATCACCGACACCGCCTTCGATCAGGGCTGGGTCCAGCCGGTGCGGCCGGCGCGCGAGCTGACCCAGTCGGTGGGCGTCATCGGCGCCGGCCCGGCCGGGCTCGCCTGCGCCGAGGAGCTGCGCAAGCGCGGCTATCAGGTCCATGTCTACGACCGCTACGATCGGGTGGGCGGGCTGCTGATCTACGGCATCCCTGGCTTTAAGCTGGAAAAGCACATCGTCGAGCGGCGGGCGCAGCATTTGCGCGACAGCGGCGTGCACTTCCACTTGGCCCACGACATCGGCCAAGGTGGATCGGGCCTGGCCGAGCTGCGCAAGCGGCACGACGCGGTGTTCATCGCCACCGGCGTCTACAAGGCCCGCGATCTGGCGGCGCCCGGCAGCGGCCTGACCGGCATCGTGCCGGCGCTGGAGTTCCTCACCGCCAGCAATCGCCGTGGGCTGGGCGATACCGTGGCATCCTTCGAGGACGGCACGTTGAACGCGGCCGGCAAGCATGTCGTCGTCGTGGGCGGCGGCGACACGGCCATGGACTGCGTGCGCACCGCCGTGCGGCAGGGTGCGAAATCCGTGCGCTGCCTCTATCGGCGCGACCGCGCCAACATGCCGGGCTCCATGCGCGAGGTCACGAACGCCGAGGAGGAAGGTGTGGAGTTTCTTTGGCTGTCGGCCCCGGAGGCCTTTCTCGGCGACCGCCAGGTCGAGGCGGTGCGCGCGCACCGGATGCGCCTGGGGGCGCCCGACGCGTCCGGGCGCCAGGCACCGGAGGTCGAGCCTGGCTCGGCGTTCCGGATCGACGCCGACCTTGTGATCAAGGCGTTGGGCTTCGACCCGGAAGACCTGCCGACCCTGTTCGGTGAGCCCGAGCTCAAGGTCAGCCGCTGGGGTACGATCGGCATCGACTGGAACACGATGATGACCGAGCTGCCGGGCGTGTTCGCCGGTGGCGACATCGTGCGCGGTGCGTCACTGGTGGTGTGGGGCGTCCGCGACGGCCGCGACGCCGCGCAGGGCATCCACGCCCATCTGGCCGCCGGTGCCGCCGTGACCGGTCGCTTGGCCATGGCCTCGTAGGGAGACGACGATGCAGAAGTTCGAGAGCGGGGCCGAGTTCGTCGAGACCTGGCAGCGTCAGGCCGAGCACCTGGAGCGGCACGGGCTCTACGACCCGGCGCAGGAGCACGATGCGTGCGGCGTCGGCTGCGTGGTGGCGATCGACGGCCAGCCGCGCCGCGAGGTCGTGCTCAAGGGCATCGAGGCGCTGAAGGCGGTCTGGCACCGCGGTGCGGTCGATGCTGACGGCAAGACCGGCGACGGCGCCGGCATCCACGTGCAGATCCCGCACGACTTCTTCCAGCGCAAGATCAAGGGTGCCACCCGCACCGACAAGCGGATCGCGGTCGGCATGGTGTTCCTGCCGCGCGCCAGCTTCCAGCAGCAGGAAGCCTGTCGGAGCATCGTCGAGAGCGAGATTCTGGGCTTCGGCTACGCCATCCGCGGCTGGCGCCAGGTGCCGGTTGACACCTCGGTGCTGGGCGAGAAGGCGGCCGCCACCCGCCCCGAGATCGAGCAGATCATCGTCGGCAACCCGAAGGAGGTCGACGACGACCTGTTCGAGCGCGACCTCTATCTGATCCGACGGCGGATCGAGAAGCAGGCGCTGGCCGAGAACATCACCGATTTCTACATCTGCTCGCTGAGCTGCCGCTCGGTGATCTACAAGGGCCTGTTCCTCG
>JAPJRA010000382.1 GCA_030824835.1 Geminicoccaceae bacterium
AGTTGGTGAACGTGCTGCCGATCACCGCCGAGTTCGGGATCACCAGCTCCTTGCGGTCGAACATCCGCACCGTCAGCGAGCGGATGCCGATGCGCGTGACCTCGCCCGTGTCGGCGCCGATGGTCACGATGTCCATGACCCGAAGTGGTCGCTCCGCCAGCAGCAGGATGCCGCTGATAAAGTTGCTGACCACGTTCTGCATGCCGAAGCCGATGCCGACGCCGACGCTGGCGGCGAAGACGGTGAGGGCGGTCAGGTCGAGGCCGATGACCTTCAGCGTCAGCAGGAGGCCGAGGACGATCACGACATACTGCACGAAGGTCGACAAGCTTTGGCGGATGCCGAGATCGCGGACTTGGGTCAGCGCCAGATTGTAGCTGATCTGCTGCGTCCAGCCGCCGATCCAGAAGACGAGCGCCACCATGATCACCGCGAGCACGACGTCCTGCAGGCGCAGCATCGAATCCCCGAGCCACAGGACCGGCGTGTGGCCGATCGCGAGCACGGCCTGGATCACCGGTGTATCCGTGGTCCAGCCATAGACGGAGAGCAGCCCCCAGCCGGCCACGCCGACCAGCAGGAGCTGGATGAGGCGGAAGGCCGGGTCGACGAAATTGATCGTCCAGAAATGCGCGTCGTCCGGTGCGTGCTCGCTGAGGTGACGCAACAGCGCGCGCCGGATGTCGCCGGCGACCGCGAGGACGAACAGCAGGGTCGCGCCGAACATGCCGAACCAGAGGAAGTGCGCGATGACCGACCAGGCCAGATTGAGGTAGCCGGCAAGCCCGACGGCCGCTGCCCCAGCCAGGACCAACGGGATCAGCAGACTCAGCTGGGCGGCCAGGCGCGCCACGAGGCCGGGCTGCCACCGACCCCCGGCCAGAGTCAGGATCAGGGCGCGCAACTGCAGGCCCGGCAACGCGATGAGCAGCACGCAGATCATGGCCGAGCGGTGCACGAGATCCGCGAGCGTCGGCGTCAGCGGCAGCGTGCTGGTCAGGATGACGAGCCCGGCCAGAATGCCGCCCACGATCATCGTCCAGCGCAGGCTGCGATAGAATCGCAGGCGCACGCCGAGCCCGTCCTCGGCACCTTGCAGAAGCAGCTGGCGGGCGAGGCGCAGCACGAAGGCCACCACCGGCCAGATCGCGAGCACGCCGCCGATCAGCAGGGCCGCCTCGCGACCGACCTGGAGCATCCAGGCCAGCAGCCAGAACATCGCCGCCGGCAGCAGGGTGAGGATGCTGTCGTGCACGGCCGCGGCCGGGGTCGCGAGGGCGGTCTCGGCTCCCGGTTCGACGATGCGCGTGTGCAATAACCGGCGCAGCAGCAGCGCCACGGCGAGCAGCAGCACGAGGCCCCCGCCGGCCATCGCCAGCTGCTGCGATGGTGCCGCCGTCACCCGGTCCTTCACCTCGTCGGCCGCGTGCACGAAGGCTTGTAGCAGCTGCTCCGGCAACCGCCCGGCATTGCGGGCGATGCGCCGCCACGCCGCACTGTTGGAGGGAAGCGCGTCCCGTGCCAGCAGCGCCTCGCCTTCCGCCGCCGTCTCACGGGCCTGCAGCCGTTTGTCCGTCTGCTGCAAATTCTCGCCCAGGCGCTGGATGGTGGACTCCTGGCCGGCGACGATCCCGGCCACGTCGTCGATCATGCCGCGCATGGTCGCGACCTGCCCGGCCGTCGCCGGGGTCGCCGACGGAAGCAGCATGCGCTGGTCGTCGAGCCGGCGGCGCACGTCGGCCAGCGCTGCGGTCCGCCGTTCGAGGCGCTCGCGCTGGTGGTCGAGCAGGCTCAGCGCCTCCGTCGCGAGCCGCGCCGGCAGCGTGTCGCTCTCGGCGGCGATGCGGTCGAGATAGGCCAGTTGCTTCTCGATCCCGAGCAGCTCGATGTCAGCGGCGCGCAGGCTGCTGCGCAGAAATGCCTCGTCGGCGCGCAGCTCAAGCACCCGCTTACGCATCTGCTCGCCGGGCGAGCTGGGCTCGATCTCGCCCGCGGCGTTCGCGAGGCGCACGCTCTCGCGCCCCATGCGCTCGACGAAGTCACGCAGCGCCCCGGCGCGCGGGTCGGCCGCGAGCGCGGCGCTCTCGTCCAAAGCGTCGAGACGAATCCTGGCTTCCAGCAACGCCACGCGGTTGTTGAGCAGGGCAAGACGGGCAGAGATCTGGTCGCTACCTTCGTGCAGCAGATCGAGGGTCTGCTGGGTGGCGTCCCGAAACTGCCGCAAGAGAGTCATCCGAACGCCGGCAGCATACTCCTCGAGCGTGGCCGGTGCGGTCGACAGGTTGGGGGCCAGCTCGGCGATTCGCGCGTCCAGCTTCGCCAGCTCGTCATTGTAATAGTCGACCCGGCTTTCCATGGCGGCGAGCCGCGTCCGCCGCGTGTCGGCCTCGAACCGCGCCTGGCGCAGGGCCAAGATCGTCAGGCTGCCGCCATCCTGGTCGGCCTCCTCCGCGTCGAGGCGCTGGGCTTCGGCGGCTCGCTCCTCCCGCATTCGGGGTACGCCCGCGCGCAGGTCGGTGTTGAGCTGCTCCTGGCCCTGGATCGAGTGGGCGAGCCGGGTGATGCTAAAATCCTCCTGCGCCGCCGCCGGCGCGAGCAGGTTCAGCCAGATCAGGGCAGCCATCAACGATGCGCGGCGCGCTGGACGCATGCAGCCAGGTCCTTCGTGGGTCCGGGTGCCGCCCCCTTAGCGCAGGCGGCGGCGTTCGTCGCCCCGTGAGGCTACTCTTCGGGGCGCACCCCTTCTATGTTCGGTTCTCCGGCAGCCCGCAGCCTACGATGTTCGAGATGGCATGATGCGTTTGCATAGCATGATCGGCCTTTTGGCCGTCCTCTTCTGCTGGGTCGGCCCGGCGCGGGCCGAGCCCGTGACCATCGTCTGCGGGCTCGCACCGGAATCGCTGGAGCTGTGCCGCTCGGGCAGCGAGGCTTGGGCCAAGGCACGCGGCCAGGAGGTGCGTGTCCTCGCCTACCCGGACTCGACCACGAGGTCCCGCGATCTGACGGGAGACCTGCTGCAGGCCGGCGTCACCGACCTCGATGTGCTTGAGCTGGACATTGTCTGGTCGGGGCTGCTCGCACCCTACCTCGTCGATCTGGCACCAGCGCTGGTCGACCAGCGCAGCCAGTTCGTGCCGGTGGCGGTCGACGGCTTCACCGTCGACGGCCAGGTCGTGGCCGTGCCGTGGACGTTGAGTCTCGGCCGGCTGTTCTATCGCACCGACCTGCTCGCCCGCTACGGGGTCGGCGTGCCCGGCACCTGGGACGAGCTTGCCGCTGCCGCCCGTGCCGTTCAGGACGGGGAGCGGGCTGCGGGCCGCAACGAACAATGGGGCTTCGTCTGGCAGGGCCGTGCGGGTGAGGGCCTCACCGCCAACGCGCTGGAATGGATCGTGAGCCATGGCGCGCCCGGTATCCTGGCGCCGGACGGCAGCGTGGTCGTCGACGATCCGCGCAGCGGCGCGGCGCTGGCGCAGGTGGCGTCCTGGATCGAGACGATCTCGCCGGGGCAGGTGCTCGACATGGGCGGCGGTGAAAGCCAGGCTGCATTCACGAATGGCAATGCCGCCTTTCTGCGCTCGTGGTCGAACCTGCTGCCACGGCTGCAGGTGGCAGAGGGTCCCGCTCGCGGCAACGTGGCCATGGCCGAGCTGCCGGCCGGCAGCGGCGCGGACGGGCGCCGGGCTTCGGTGCTCGGTGGCTTCGGCCTCGCGGTCGCGCGCGGCTCCAAGCAGCAGGACCTGGCTTTGGATCTGGTCCGCTGGCTGATCTCGGCGACCGAGCAGCGACGGCGTGCGCTCGAAGGTGATGCCGACCCGAGCCTGCAGGAGCTCTATGCCGACCCCGAGCTCGTGGCGCAGCGGCCGTACTATCCGGACTTGCTCCCGGCTTTCGCGACCGTCGTCGTGCGGCCGGCCACGACCGGGCGGGGGGCATACGATGCCGTGAGCCGTGCATTCGCCGCTGCCGTGCACCGCATCCTCGTGCGCGAGGTCGAGCCGGCGGCAGGCCTCGCTCAGCTCGCGGCGCAGCTCCGTCGTCTCGGCCCGATCCAGCGCTGGGGCAGCTAGCCATGCGGCGCCTTGCTCTGTTCTGCCTCCTGGTTGTGGCTGGACCCGTTGCGGCCGCCTCTCTCGATCGCGAGGAGCTGCGTGTCGGTCTCGGCGCCGACGATCCACCGTTCGCCTTTGTCAGCGACACCGGCGAGGCCGCCGGCTTTGAGGTCGATCTCGTGCGCGCGCTCTGCGCCCGCCTGCAGGTCCGCTGCACGTTCAGCCCGACCTATGCGCCGGATGTCCTGCCGCAGCTACAGGGCCACGGCGTCGACCTGGTGCCTGGCCTGGCCATCACCGAGGCGCGCAGCCGCGAGATGGGCTTCACGGAACCCTACTATCGTGCTCCAAGCCGGTTCGTCGTCCGGCGTGGCAAGGCCCTGGACCCCTCCGCCGCTGGTCTGCGTGGCACGGTTGTCGGTGTCGAGCGGGGATCAGTGCAGGACCGCTACGTGAGCGCCACCTATCCGGCGGCGACCATGCGGCGTTACGACGATCGGACCGAGCTTTATCTGGATCTGGCGCTGGACCGGCTCGATACGGTCCTCACGGACGCCGTCGCCGCCCGCGTGCAGTTCCTGAGCATGGATCTCGGCGCCGACTTCGACTTCGTCGGCCCGCAGCTCGACGATCCGGAGTGGTTCGGGAAGGGCGTGGGCATCGCCGTGAGCAAGGGTGACGACCGCCTGCGGACGGCTCTCAATGGAGCCTTGCAGGCCATTCGCGGCGATGGCACGCTTGATGCCATCGCCAGCCTGTATTTCCCG
>JAPJRA010000383.1 GCA_030824835.1 Geminicoccaceae bacterium
GCAGAGGCCGTAACGGTGCTCGACGCCTTCGGGATCGCCTGCGTGCCGACCCGCATCGCCCCCGATCTTGAAGGTGCCGTCGTCGCCGCCCGCAATCTCGGCTACCCGGTGGCGGTGAAGGTGATCAGCCCCGGCCTGCCCCGCAAAAGCTCGGTCGGCGGCGTCGCCCTGGACATCCCGGACAAGCCCTCCTTGCTGCGCCGCTGCGGTCAAATGCTCGAGCGCGTGGCCACCACGGCGCCGGATGCGCCGATCGAGGGCTTCCTGGTGCAGCGAATGGAGCGTTCCGTGCTCTCCATTGAGCTCTATCTGGGCATGGAGATCGACCCGACGTTCGGCCCCGTGCTGGTGGTCGGCCACGCCGCGCATCGGGCGATCGGCACCGACCTCACCTATCTGCTGCCCCCATTGGACGGCACGCTGGCGCATGCGCAGGTCGACCATACGCCGATCGGCCGCTACCTCGCCCGGCAGGCCGGCGGTGCCGCCATGCTCGAGCAGCTGGTGCAGGTCCTGGTCCGGCTTTCCGATGTCGTCGTGACCCTGCCGACGGTCCGCCGGGTCGTGATCGACCCGCTGCTGGTCAGCCAGGAACACCTGATCGTGCTGGACGCCCGGATCGACCTGACCCCGGTTCCACCCGGAAGCGATCCTGGAGCGCGGCTCGCCATACGGCCCTATCCCCGCGAACTCGAGCAGAGCGCGATCCTGCGCGACGGCAGCGAGATCCGGCTTCGCCCGATCCGTCCGGAAGACGCACCGGCATTGAAGCAGCTCTTCAACGACCTGACGCCTGAGGACCGACGGCGGCGGATGTTCTCGTCCATGCGCGAGATGCCGGATGATCTCGCCGCTCGCCTTAGCCAGATCGACTACGACCGCGAGATGGTGCTGGTGGCACTCGACCCGGCCCGTCCCGGCCTGTTCTGGGGCGGCGCCCGTATCGCCGCTGATGCGGACAACAGACGGGCCGAGTACTCGGTGACCATCCGCTCGGACAAGCAGGGCTTGGGGTTGGGTCGGGTTTGCTTCGAGCGCGCCCTCGACTATGCGCGGCGCCGCGGCATCGAGGAGGTCTGGGGCAGTGTGCTGGCCGAGAACGAGGGCATGCTGGGCCTGGCCGACCGGCTGGGCTTCACCCGCCGCCGCGACCCGGACTCGCCCGACATCGTCATCACCGAAAAACGGCTGGTCTGAGCACTCGGCCACCGCAACGGCGGGCGCCGGCCGGGTATCAGGCCGCTCATCGTGAGCCCCGAGCCAAGCAATCCAGCATCTGCATGACCATGGTCTCGTCAAGATCGCGGCCGATGCACACGATCCGGGTGTCGCGGTCGGCGGACGGCCAGCCGTCGAGCACGACCGGCTCGTGCACCATGTGCTGGACCACTTGCAGGACGAGCGGTCGCTCGGGGTCTTCAAGCAAGCGGACGATGCCCTTGACCCGCAGCAGGTTCTCACTGGCGTTGGCCATCAGGATCTCGAGGAATAACCCAAGGGCAGCCGCCGGCACGGGGTCCGTGTGCCTTAGGCAGAAGGCCTGGATGTGGCTGTCGTGCCGGTTCGGATCGTGCCCATGATGGTGATGCGCGTGGCCCTCGATCGCCGCCGCACCCAGCCATCGATCGATATCGGGCCGCCGCTCACGCGAGCGCCACGGGCCGAGGTCGATCAGGTGCACCAGATCGATCTTCCCCAGTTCCGCGATGGCTGGATCGGTGATCGGGTTCAGTGCCGATAGCCGAGTGCGCAGCGAGGCCGGGATCATCTGTCCTGTCAGATCGGTCTTGGTGACCACCAGGCGATCGGCGATCGCCACCTGTTTCACCGCTTCGGGATGCCGGCCCAACGTCGCCACACCGTTTACCGCATCGACCAGCGTCACGACGCCATCTAGCCGGTAACCGTGCGCGATGATGGGATCGGAGATCAGTGTTTGCACGATGGGGGCCGGGTCAGCGAGGCCGGTGGTCTCGATCAACAGCCGCTCGAATGGAAGCACCTTGTCGCGTCGACGGCGCAGATCGAGTGACCGGATTGCACGGCTGAGATCGCCGCGAACGGTGCAGCAAAGGCAGCCTCCACTCACCTCGACGATGTCCTCGGCAGCGGTCTCGACCAGCTCGTGATCCAGCGGCACTTGGCCGAACTCGTTGATGATCACAGCCGAGCGACGCATCTCCGGATACTTGAGGAGATGGCTCAATAGGGTCGTCTTGCCCACGCCCAGAAAGCCCGTGAGCACCGTGATCGGGATCTGCCGGCTCGGGTCGAGCACACCATCCATCCGTCGGTTCCCTCGGTTCGCCCCCATCCGAGCGCTTGACTGTTATGTTATAACATAACACTAGTCTGCAACCACCTAGCACGGATGAGCCATGCCGCGAGCTGCTGCCGGTTCCCGCCTACCTGTCACGGTCCTTTCCGGCGTTCTCGGAGCTGGGAAGACCACGGTGCTCAACCACGTCCTGAACAATCGGGTCGGCCCGCGCGTGGCCGTGATTGTCAACGACATGAGCGAGATCAACATCGACGCTCAGCTCGTACGCGACGGCGGCGGCCTGTCGCGCACCGACGAGCGCCTGGTGGAGATGAGCAACGGCTGCATCTGCTGCACGCTGCGTGAGGACTTGCTGCAGGAGGTGCGCAGCCTCGCCGCTGCCCGGCGCTTCGACTATCTGCTGATCGAGTCGACCGGGATCTCCGAGCCGATGCCGGTGGCCGCAACCTTCGACTTTCGCGACGCTGACGACAGTTCCCTGGCCGATATTGCCCGACTGGACACGATGGTCACCGTCGTCGACGCGGCAAGCTTCAGCCAGGACTACGGCGCAGCGGAGCTGTTGAGGACGCGTGAGCCTGGTCTCGACCCCGATGACGAGCGCACACTGGTCGAACTTCTGGTCGAGCAGATCGAGTTCGCCGATATCGTCATCCTGAACAAGACCGACGCCGCGACCGCCGATCAGCTGGGCGATTGCCGCGCGATCCTCCGAAGCCTCAACCCCGTCGCACGGCTGATCGAGACCGTGCAGGGGGCGGTGGCACCGGATGCGGTGATGGGCACAGGTCGGTTCGATTTCGCGCGCGCCCGCACCATGCCCGGCTGGTACCGTGAGCTGCACGGGTTCAAGAATCACGTGCCCGAGACCCAAGAGTACGGAATCCAGAGCGTGGTGTTTCACGACGCCCGGCCATTCCATCCACAATGGTTCAAGGCCTTTCTCGACCGTGACTGGCCCGGCGTCATTCGCGCCAAGGGCTTCTTCTGGCTGGCCTCACGGCCGAACTGGGTGGGCGAGCTGGCAATGGCCGGGGCGATGCTGCGCCATGAGGCGATCGGCCACTGGTGGGCCACCATCCCGCAACAGCGCTGGCCCACCGACCAAGCGTTCCGACGTGCATTGGCGCAGCGCTGGGACGAGCATTGGGGCGACAGGCAGCAGCAGCTGGTCTTCATCGGCCGGCATCTGAATCGAGCGGCACTGAACGACGAGCTCGCCGCCTGCGTGCTGACCAGCAACGAGCTTGCGGCCGGCACGGCGGCATGGCGACACTACGCCGACCCATTCCCGCCCTGGCGTGCGGCCGGATGAGCGCGGCGCCCATACCGGACGCCGTGCCGCCCGCCCGCTGGATCATCGGCACCGACAGCGCCGGTGCGGTGCTCGGCCGGGTGCGTGACCCGGGTGTGCAGCTGGCCTGGTGGCAGCGGCCGATCGACGATCGCCTGGTCGCCGGCATCCGGGCGGTGCCGGACGAGGCGCTACCGCACCTGCGGCTGGTCGTGCCGTCTGCTGGCGTGACCGATGCGCTGCGCCGCGCGGCTGCCTGCGATGGCGGGACCCTGGGCCTGCTGATCCGCGATGTCGGCGAGCTCACTCGCCGGTTCGCGGCGATCACGCGCGCTGCCGGGCTGCTGATCCGACTGGAGCGGATCAGCGGCGACGCATGCCGGCGCTGGCACGCGGACCACGTGCCATTGCGCCTGCTGTGCACCTATCGCGGCCCCACGACCATGCTGGCTCCACCAGACGCGGTCAGCCGTGCCGCCGACGGTGCGATGCTGGCCGACCACTCGTCGGCGGTGCAGCCGACGTGCCTGGACGTCCTGATCCTCAAAGGCCAGCGCTTCGGCGACGCCACCCCGCCGGCGGTGCACCGCTCGCCTCCGCTCGCCGATACGGGCAAGACACGCTACCTGCTGGCCATCGACCCGGCGTACGACCCGGATTGAGCAGCGCAGCGTCAGCTACGCAGGCCGGCCGACACCGAGCCGCGGTAGGTCAGGGCTGCCGGGATGGTCGCGAGCAGCAGGCCGATCACGACGATCGCCAGCACCAGCATCAGCTCCGGGGCTGCCAGCGATACCGGCAGCGTGATGCTGGTCTCAGCTGCGAACACACGCGAGAGTGCCAGCGCCGCGACGTAGCCGAGCCCCAAGCCGAGCAGCGAAGCGGTTGCCAGCATCAGCGCCACGCTGAGCCACACGGTGGCGAAGACGAACCCGCGCGAGGCACCCAGCGCCCGCAGCACGGCGATCAGCCGGCGCCGCTGGGTGAGGCTCGCGAGCACCGCCAGCAGCACCGCGCCGATCACCAGCACCTGGGTGAGGATCGAGATCACCGCCAGCAGATCGCGCACGTCGCCGAGGAGCCCGTAGAGCTGGATCAGCACCTCGGCCGGGAACACGGCGACGCTGCCCTCCCGTGAGCGATATGCCCCACGCAGCTGGTAGGCGGCGGCGAACGAATCGGGCTGCACCACGATGGCCGGCACCCCGGTCAGCTCGGCCGTATCCCAC
>JAPJRA010000384.1 GCA_030824835.1 Geminicoccaceae bacterium
GATCGTCTGCGACGTCGCCGCGCGCATGGGCTTCGCCCCGGCCTTCGCCTACGCGTCGCCGGCCGAGATCTTCGCCGAGCATGCGGCCCTGTCGGGCTTCGAGAACGGGGGCGAGCGCGACTTCGACATCGGCGCCCATGCTGGCATCGACCAAGCCGCCTACGATGGGCTGGCTCCTTTCCAATGGCCGCAGCCGCAGGGGGGGCCACGGGCCGAGACGCGCTTCTTCGCCAACGGCGGCTTCTTCACGACCGACCGCAAAGGCCAATTGGTCGCGGTCGTGCCGACGGTCGTGCAGCGTACCAGCCTGGCCCATCCCTTGGTGCTCAACACCGGTCGCGTGCGCGACCATTGGCACACGATGACCCGCACCGGGAAGAGCCCGCGCCTGTCGCAGCATTTGGCCGAGCCCTATGCCGAGATGCATCCGGCTGACGCCGGGCGCCGTGGCATCGCCGATGCCGACATCGTCAGAATCGTGACGAATGGGGGCTCCGTGCTGGCCCGTGCACTGCTCTCCGTGCGACAGCAGCTGGGCTCGATCTTCGTACCGATCCACTGGACCGACCAGTTCGCCTCCAGGGCACGCATCGACACGCTGGTGCCGGCGATCACCGATCCGGTCTCGGGTCAGCCCGCATCCAAGAACGTCCCGGTCGAGGTCGAGCGCTTCGCCACGGCGAGGTTCGGCTTTGCGGTCCTGGGCGAGCGGCCGGGTGTCCTGGACGCCGACTACTGGGCGCTGGCGAACTGCATCGGCGGCTGGCGGCTGGAGCTTGCGTGGCAGGGCGCCGACCTGGACGGGAGGACGCTCGCCTGCCGCCTGTTCGGCTGCCCGGTCGAGACCGGGATCCTGTCCTACCACGACGCCGACAGCGGCCAGGAGCGCTTTGCCTGGTTCGTGGGCGAGCAGCTGAGAGGCGCGCTGTTCCTGGCACCCGAACCGGTGGCAGTCTCACGCGCATGGGCGGTCGAGCAGCTGTCCACGCGCTTCACGCGAGCGAGCGGCAGGCTCGGCGTGGTGGCCGGCAGGCCCGGCCATGGCGTCGCTGACAAGGGTGCCACTGTCTGCTCGTGCTTCGGTATCGGCGTCAACCAGATCGGCACCGCCATCGCCGGCGGCTGCCTGACCGTGGCCGCTGTCGGTGAGGCGACCCAGGCCGGAACGAACTGCGGCTCCTGCCGCGCCGAGATCAAGGGGATCATCGATGCATATCGTCTCCAGGCGGCCGAGTGATCAATCGCCGGCACGGGTGGCGCCGCTTGCCGTGCTGCCGGTGTTTCTGCCGCTCGAGGGCAAGCGTGCGGTCGTGCTGGGCGGCAGCGATGCTGCCGCGTGGAAGGCCGAGCTGCTCACGGCAGCCGGCGCTGTCGTCGACGTCCATGCCCACCAGCTGAGCGACGAGTTCAAGCACATGCTTGGCCGTATCGAGACCTTGGCGCACTATCCGACACGGTGGACGACCGCGACACTCGCCGGCGCCGCGATCGTCGTGGCCGACGCCGAGAGCGACGAGGAGGCCGCGGCGATCCAAAGTGCCGCGCGCGCGGCAGGTGTGCCGGTCAACGTGATTGATCGGCCGGCCTTCTGTGATTTCATGTTCGGGTCGATCGTCAACCGCTCGCCCGTGGTGGTCGGAATCTCCACCGAGGGTGCGGCACCCATCCTGGGGCAAGCGATCCGCCGGCGGATCGAGACGCTGCTGCCGCATTCGCTGCAGGCCTGGGCCGTCCTCGCCAAGAAGCTGCGCGCACGGCTGAACGACCGGTTGCGTCCCGGCAACGCGCGGCGGGCTTTTTGGGAGACCTTTGTCGACCGCGCCTTCGGGCCGGCGCCCACGCCCGCCGACGAGTTGGCGCTCAGCCGCGACATGGACAGGATGGCCGCCACCGATCTGCCCCGCGCCGGCAGGGTCACGCTGGTCGGTGCTGGCCCGGGCGATGCGGAGCTCCTGACGTTGAAAGCCGTCCGCGCCCTGCAGTCGGCCGACGTGATCCTCTTCGACGATCTGGTGTCGAACGACGTGCTGGACCTCGCCCGTCGGGAGGCGAAGCGCATCCTGGTCGGCAAGCGCGGCGGTCGGCCGAGCTGCCGGCAGGAAGACATCAACGCGCTGATGCTGAAGCTGGCCCGGGCCGGCAAGCATGTGGTGCGCCTGAAGTCCGGCGACCCGATGATCTTCGGCCGCGCCGGCGAGGAGATCACCCTGCTCGATGCGGCGGCCATTTCCGTCGAGGTCGTGCCGGGCATCACCTCGGGCATCGCCCTTGCCGCGGCGCTGGGGATCTCGCTCACCCATCGCGACCACGCCCGGTCGGTACGCTTCATCACCGGCCACTCGAAGCAGGGTGGCTTGCCCGAAGATCTGAGCTGGGGGGCGGTAGCCGATCCGGCGACCACTACGATCTTCTACATGGCCGGCCGCACCGCTGGCCAGATCGTGACGCAATTGTCCGCGCACGGCCTGGCTCTGGATACCCGGGTCGCCGTGGCCTCCTCACTAAGCCGTCCGGGGCAGCGCCTGTGGTACGGGACGCTCCGAGACCTGCCCATGATCGTCGCCGAGGCGGGGGACTTGGAGCCGGTCGTCGTCGGCATCGGCAACGCGTTCGGCCAGCGTGCCCGCCATGGTACCGAAGCCATCGGTCTCGGCTCGCGCTGCGGCTTCAGGAGCCAGATTGGTGGGCGCACGGCCGAATTGGTAGCTGAGGCACAATAGTTGACCTGCCGGCGGGAGCGTCGCCACCGCTCAGCCTGCTCCCGCCGACCAGGTGCTCCCACGCCGGCCACCGGTTTCCGCCCATGCTCGTCACCCCAGCCACGGCGCCGCTGAGTGCAGCGACGGTCGTGGATGTCGGCCTGTTCACAACCTGTTTGCTTGCCTCGACGGCCACTACGATCGCCAGCGGCTCCGCACGCCCGAGCATACCGAGGGGCTGGCCGCCTTTCGATGGATTGGCGGATGGGGTGGGATTCGAACCCACGAGGAGTTGCCCCCTGGCGGTTTTCAAGACCGCTGCCATCGACCACTCGGCCACCCATCCATGCTGACGGCGGGGTACTTAGCATGCCCAGTGCCGCCGGCAAGACCGACGGGCACAGCCGCTATGGCTCGAAGCCGGTCCGGGCCTGGAGATTGGCCCTGTGCCGCCAGTCACGGCGGCCGGGTGATGGCTGGCGGGCTCCAAGTCGGATCGGCTGGGCCAGGATGCAGCCGCTGACGGCATCGAGGCCATCATCGGCGCCGCGACCGCCCGGTAGCCATTCGCGCATCTCGCGGATGAACGGGGTCTCCCAGACCGACGCATGGGCGCGCAGCGCGCCGGCGGCGAGCAAGGGATCGAACGCGTCCAGGATGCGCCGCTCCTTGCTGGTGGTGCTGACGCGTTCGACGATGGCCAAGTCCAGTCGCTGGGCGTCGAGCTCACGGCGCAGTAGCGACGGCAGGAACCGGCCGAGGCCGTTGGTCTCGATCGTGATAGCCGGCTGTTCCTGCTCGCGCAGGAACGCGATCACCTGACGGCAGAGCTGCGTCGCCAGGTCCATGTCGCCGAGTCGCGCCGAGTCGACGCGCAGATAACGGATGCCGTGCAGCCAGTAGCCGCCGCTGTCGTCGGTGAACACCGCGGCCACCACGCTGGCATCGCCGCCTTTGGGGCGGGCCAGGGCTGGATCCCACCAGCAGGCGGCACCGACCATGCGTCGGCCGTCGATCGTCAGGATCGGCGCACCGTTGGCCTCGTGCAGCGCCAGCGGCGCATCGTAGCGCACGAGACGGTCCGGATCGAGGCGGACCTCCCGGTTGTGGCTGGGGGTGAGAATCATCTGGCTGCGGAACCGGGCCGGGCCACTGGTGAGCTGGAGCTGGCCCACCTCGGCGGGGGCAAAGCGGTCGGGCCAATTGCCCTGGAGGGCCGGATCGAGCAGGGGCAGATTGAACCGCCGATAGCCGGCCAGGAACGGCATCTGCTCGTCCATCTCGGGGCGCGCCTCGTTGGCATAGATGGAGTAGTAGCTGTGCGGCGTGCCGATGTAGAGCTGCCGCCCGTCGGGCACCAGGACGAAGCCGACCTCACGCAGGCGCTCGCGCAGATCGAGGCGCTTTTGATGCGTGTTCGCGGTGTTGGGCACCTCGACATCGTCGCAGATGACGATGTCGGCACGGCAGCCGGTGATGTTGGCGCCGATGCCACGGGCCAGCAGCGAGGGGTCGCGGTGGGTCGCGTCACGCTGGATGGTCAGCTGGTCCGACGCCCACTCCTCCCGCCGCTTCGGCAGCAGATGCCGCGTCAGCGGGTTGCGCTCGATCACCCGGCGCACGTTGCGGGTCATCTTGGTGGCGAGCCCGGCCTCCGCCGACAGCACCAGCAGCCGCAGGTTGGGATCCTGGCCCAGCAGCCAGGCGCAGAACAGCCCGACGATGGTCGACTTGCCGGCATCCCGAAACACCATCAGCAGCAGCCGGCGGTCGCCATGGGCCCAGCGCCGGTCAAGCCATTCGGCCATGCGCCGATGGACGTCGGGCGTGCCGCGGCCCTGCTGCAGGTTCCAGCAGAGCAGGAAGTGGCTGAAGGCGACGCCGGCGAGCGGCCCCTTGAGGCTCGTGCTCGGCGCCGCGGCGAGCGGGGTGGACGGCAGGCCGCCGACGCCACGTCTGCCTTTGCGACCATTTGGACCGGGGCCACTCAATCGAGCAGACTCCGGCCCGATCTACTGCTGCGGGCCTGTCGGCTCCCCAGCACCGCCGAGCGGCCGGCGAAGTCGAGCAGGCTGCGTTTGCGGCGCTGCTCATAGGTGCTGCG
>JAPJRA010000385.1:0-816 GCA_030824835.1 Geminicoccaceae bacterium
ATCTGCATGCGGGTCGGGCGCGATGAGAGCGTGGCGGTCGTCGGCGGTAGCGGCAGTGGTAAGTCGACGCTGGCGGCGGTAATCGCGGGCCTCTTGCGGCCGAGTTCGGGCCAAATCCTCTTCGACCACCGTGATCTGCTGTCCGGCCGCTCCAGAGCCACCCGCGAGATCCAGCTCGTCTTCCAGGACCACGCGGGGTCGCTCGACCGGCGGTGGCCGGTCTCGGCCATCATCGCCGAGCCGCTGCGAGCCTTCGGCCTCGTGGCAAGCCACCGTGCCGCCGAGCGGCAGGTGCTGGAGCTTATGAATCGCGTGGGCCTCGACCATGGCCTGGCCTCGGCCCGACCGGGCATGCTCTCGGGTGGCCAGCAACAGCGCGTGGCCCTAGCGCGGGCACTCGCCGCCCGGCCACGCCTCCTGATCCTCGACGAAGTGACCTCGGCACTGGACGAGGCGACCTGCACCGAAATTCTGGATCTGCTGAACGAGTGGCGCCAGCGCACGGGCCTGAGCATGCTGGTGATCAGCCACGATCGTGCCGTCGTGGACCGGGTGGCCGATCGAGTGCTGTCGCTGAGTAATGGTCGCCTTGCCGGCGCCCCGCCGATGGCTCACGGCACTGCAATCGCACCGGTGCGATTGCGTGACGTCCTCGACGCATGAGGCCAGCCTGCCGGTCTACCGGAACGCCGGCTCGTCGAAGCTGCGCAGCTTGCGTGAGTGCAGCCGCTCGGCGCCCTCCTCGCGCAGCAGCCGGATGGCCTCCAGCCCGATCTGCAGATGCTGGTTGATCCGCTCGCGATAGAAGGTGTTGGC
>JAPJRA010000385.1:826-4802 GCA_030824835.1 Geminicoccaceae bacterium
CCATGCCGGGCAGCTTCAACTCGCCATGCAGCGGCTTGTCGGAGACGCACAGCAAGGTGCCGTAAGGCACACGGAAACGGAACCCGTTGGCTGCGATGGTGGCGCTCTCCATGTCGACGGCGATCGCACGCGATTGGTTGAGACGGGCGAACAGCTCGTCGTAGCGCAACTCCCAGTTACGATTCGCGGTGGTGGCAACCGTGCCGGTGCGCATCCTCGTCTTGACATCAAAGCCCTTGAGACCCGTGATGTTGACCACCGCCTCCTGCAGGGCCACCTGGACCTCGGCGATGGGCGGGACCGGCACGAACAGTGGCACCTCCTGGTCGAGCACATTGTCCTCGCGCACATAGCCGTGAGCCAGCACGTAGTCGCCCAACTGCTGGCTTCGCCGCAGGCCCGCGCAATGCCCCAGCATCAGCCAACAGTGTGGCCGCAGGACTGCGACGTGGTCGGTAATGGTGCGGGCGTTGCTCGGACCGACGCCGATATTGATCATCGTGACGCCACGCCCATCGGGGCGCGTCAGATGATAGGCCGGCATCTGCGGCAGGTTGGTCGTGGCGGTGCCCGAAGCCGGCTCCGAGCGTAGCTTCTGGTTGAAGGTGACGGCGTCACCCGGCTCGACGAAACGGTCGTACTCGCTGCCAGTGGCAATAGCGTCGCGGGCAAAGGCGACGAAGTGATCGACGTAGCGCTGGTAGTTGGTCAGCAGCACGAAGCGCTGGAAGTGCTCGGGATGGGTTCCCGTGTAATGGTGCAGCCGCTGCAGGCTGTAGTCGACCCGCTCGGCGGTGAACAGGGCCAGTGGTGCCGGCTCGCGGCCGCTCGAGCGCCAGGTGCCGTTAGCGATCGCATCGTCGGTCCGGCCGAGGTCCGGCATGGGGAACAGATATTGCAGCGCGTCCAGCTGCTCCCGCGTCAGGCCGCTGCCGATCTCGTCGACCACGAACGGCAGCGGGATCGGCCGGTCGCTGATGCCGGTCGCCAGGGGAACCGTATGATTGCGGAGCAGCAGCCCGAGTTGGGTCCGGTAATAGTCCCCAAACAGTCGCGGATCGGTCAGCGTGGCTCCGTAGACGCCGGGATCGTGCAGGGCGCCATAGGCGATCCTGCCGTCGAGGTTGAGGTTCCCCGCATCGAGCACGATGCCGACAAACGGATAGAAGGCATCGATCGGGCCCGGTGTGATGCCTGCGTGGCTGAATTGGTGCAGCGCCGAATGCAGTCTTTCGACCGCAGCCTCATAGATCGCGGTAACGCGGGCCACTGCCTTGTCGACGTCCGCGGTAACCTCTACATCGCGGACGCCCAGCCGCTCGAACGTCGCGATAATGTCCTGGTGCATGAAACCGGCCCGTTGTCTGCGTTCGAGATCGTCTAGCATGCGCCGCGGCGGCGCACACGCCCACCTCGCGTCGATCCAGGAGCCATGGCCCCACCACTTCTCGCCCTCAATGACGGCCAACTGCGCATCGGCCAGCAGCAGCTGTTCGCCGGCCTCACCGCGGTGCTGGCCAAGGGCGATCGCGTCTGCCTGGTCGGCCGCAACGGCTCCGGCAAGTCGACGCTGCTGCGGGTCCTGGCCGGTCTGGTCGAGCTCGACAGTGGCGAGATGTTCGCCCGGCCACGGACGACGGTGGCCTACCTGCCTCAGGAACCGGTGCTGCCCGCAGCCGCGACATTGGCCGACCTAGTCCTGGCGGGGCTGCCGGAAGCCGAGCGCGGCGAGGACGCCCGCTACAGGGCCGAGATCGCGCTGGAAGAGCTCGGCATGGATCCGGCCCGCACGCCGCGGGGGCTGTCCGGCGGCGAGATCCGTCGCGTCTCGCTCGCCACCACGTTCGTCAGCGACCCCGACGTGCTGCTGCTCGACGAGCCGACCAACCACACCTCGACCTGCCCACCATCGAATGGCTGGAGGAGCGGCTCGCCGCGTTTGCGGGCTCGTTCGTCGTGATCAGCCACGATCGGCGATTCCTGACTCGCCTCTCGACCAGGACCTGGTGGCTGGACCGTGGTCATCTTCATGCCAGCGATCAGGGCTACGCCGCTTTCGAGGCCTGGAGCGAGCAGATCCTGGCCGCGGAGGAGGCTCAGCTGGCACGGCTCGACAAGCGGCTGGAGGCGGAGACGCACTGGCTCCATCGTGGTGTCACCGCCAGGCGACGCCGGAACATGGGACGCATGCGGCAGCTGCAGGACCTGCGCGCCCAGCGTCGGCAGATCATTGCCCCGCAAGGCTCCGTCCGGCTGCAAGCGACGGCGGCCCCGGTCAGTGGTCGGCTGGTGATCGAGGCCGAGGAGATCACCAAGAGCTTCGCCGGCGTGCCCGTCCTGCTGCCGTTCTCGACGCGGATCCAGCGAGGCGATCGGGTCGGGATCATCGGCCCCAACGGTGCCGGGAAAAGCACGCTTCTCAAGCTGCTCACTGGCGAGCTGCAACCGGACAGCGGGCGGGTTCGACTGGGCACCAACCTCGAGATCGCCCGCTTTGACCAGCACCGGGCACAGCTCGACCCCGAGCTCACGCCGTGGGAAACGCTCTGCCCGGCAGGTGGCGACAGGGTTCAGGTCATGGGCCAGTCACGCCATGTGGTCGGCTACCTGCGCGACTTCCTGTTCCGTGACGAGCAAGCGCGGCAGCCGATTCGTGCCCTCTCGGGTGGCGAGCGGAATCGACTTCTCCTGGCCAAAATCCTGGCGCAGCCCAGCAATCTGCTGATCCTCGACGAGCCGACCAACGACCTTGACGTCGACACGCTGGACCTGCTCGAGGAGACCCTGGCCGACTATGCTGGCACTCTCCTCCTGGTCAGCCACGACCGTGACTTCCTTGATCGCCTGGTGACGTCGACCATCGTCTTTGAGGGTGGCGGCCGGGTGGCCGAATATGCCGGCGGGTACAGCGACTGGCTGGACCAGCGCCCGACGGCGGCCACGCCACCGGCCAAACCGGCGACACCAACGGCACGACCACAACAGGTAGCGCCGCGTCCCCGCGGTTTCGACGCCAAGCTCCAGCGCGAGCTGGACAGGCTGCCCGAACGCATGGCTCGGGTGGAGAACGAGATCGCCGAGGTCGAGCGGCAGCTCGACGATTCCGGACTCTATGCTCGCGACCCGACCGGCTTCGCCCGCGCCACGCAGCAGCTGGAGCGTCTGCGCCATGAGTTGACAGCGCTGGAGGAAAGGTGGCTGGACCTAGAAACGCAGCGGGAGTCGACTGCAGCGGGTGGATGAGCGACCAACTTTCGATGAACATGCCAAAGCCACAGGGGTGCTGACAAATACGATCATAAAGAGATTTCGCGTGGCGATATTCAACCACCTCTGGTAGCACAAACAGTGAGGCTAACAGACCGTAACGGGGGCACTCCGGATAGGCAGAGCCAGACGGGGCCTACACCGCAGCATGGCGCACAGACAGTGATCCTGCGCACAGTCGTGCCTAGCGACGGTTTGGATCTTGTGCGCCCCATGCGCCCAATGCCCAAGATCGACAGGGACCGGCCCGCGTGATCCAACAGACGCTGTCTGCCGAGATGCTCGGCACCCGCTGGAGAGGCATGGTGGTGGGCGCGGGCGGACTTGCCCTGGCGGTCACAGCGGTCTGGCTGGTGGCCGCTAGCGGTACCGCGGGTGCAGGCATCCTCGCAGCGTTGCTGGCCACCATCGGCGTGGCCCTCGCCCTCTCGATCCGAACGGCACCGGCCGAAGCCTTGTGGACGGCGCTGCCCATGGGCGTGGCCACGGGGCTGATCGCAGCCTCGACCAATATCGGCATGCGGGTCTGGCAGGCACCACCCACCTGGCACGAGGCGCTGTCGTTCTCTCCCGTTGGTGGCGGCGTCGCCGCTGGCATGCTGCTCGGCGCCGGTTTCCTGACGCTGCTGTGGCGTGGCCGCTGGCTGCGCTGGCCCGAAGCCATGGCCCTCTTTCTCCTGCCCTATCTGTTTACCAGCCTGTTCCTGCT
>JAPJRA010000386.1 GCA_030824835.1 Geminicoccaceae bacterium
ACCTGCGTCTCGACGCGGCCGTGCAGCGCGTCGCGGATCGCCCGGTAGCCGGTGCAGCGGCAGAGGTTGCCCTTGAGCGCCCGTGGCAGGTCGGCGCGCTGCTCGTCGACCAGCGCCGCCGTGGTCATGATCATGCCGGCGGTGCAGAAGCCACACTGGAAAGCCTGGGCGTCCAGGAACGCCTGCTGCACCGGATGCAGGCTGCTGTCCGCGGCCAGGCCCTCGATCGTGGTGACCGAGCGCCCCGCCGCACGAAATGCCGGCCACAGGCATGAATGCACCGGCATGCCGTCGATCCACACCGTGCAGGCGCCGCAATCGCCGGCATCGCAGCCCTTCTTGACGCCAAGGCAGCCCTGCTCGCGCAGGTAGGTGCGCAGACACTGACCCGGCTGCGGCTCGACCGCTACCGGCTGGCCATTGATGACGAGGTTCATGCAGCCTGCTCCGGCTGGGCTAGTTCGACGCGTATCTCTTCGGCGTGGTGGTAGGTGAGATGCCTCTTGTAGGCCGCCGACCCGTTCGGGTCCTCGAACCAGCCGTCCTCGCCGAGATGCTCGTCGATGGCCTGCCGCAGCGCCCTGGCCGTCGGGAGCGTGCCGAACTGCAGGTGCACCGGCCAGGGCGTGGACGCGGTGATGGTCAGCCGGAAGTCGCCACCGGCCCGGCTCCGGGTGCCGATCAGCAGCGCAGCGGACCGCCCCAGCTTCACGAGCGACGAGCGGCGCAAGGCGTAACGCTTGCTCAGGGCCGTGGCTGGAATGAGGATGCTGCGCAGCAGCTCGCCCGGGCGCAGCACGTTGGCATGGTTCCCCGTGACGAACTGGGCGGCGGGAACTTCGCGCGGGGCGGCGTCGCGCGGCCATAGCACGTAGGTGGATTCGAGGGCCACGGTCAGCGAGATCATAGCACCGGCCGGCAGGGACATGCAGATGTTGCCGCCGACGGTCGCCGCGTTCCAGATCTTCCAGGACGCGAGCAGCGCGTCGCTGCAGGCGCGGAGCAACGGCGCCGCGGTCCATGCGGCGGGCGCCTTGAAGCGATAAAGCTCGGCGATGCTGCAGGTCGCGGCAACGTCGAGCCCGGCCGCCGAGGCCACCAGCGGCGGCCAGCGCAACGTCTCGAGATCAATCAGTGTGTCGGTCTGCGGTTGCGGCTCGGAGAACAGCCAAGTGCCGCCTGCGAGCCAGGCATTGCCCTCCCGCCATGGACCGATCTCGTCGATCGATGCCGGCCGTTGGACGGCGGTGACGGTGTTCAGATTCATGGCGTTTTCATCCCGATAACGGCTTGGCCCCGATGCTATTGCAGGTCGGCGATCGAGCCTGGGCCGGGACCAGGCGTCACCAATGTTGGCCACTGGTGGGAACCGAACGGAACGAGCGGCGGCAGGAAGGGGGCCATGCCGCGCCTCTCGGTTTCGACCGTGATCGCGCTGCGGGCATCGCCGCCCATCAGCTCATAGTCCATGAGATGATAATTGCCGAAGAACACGGCCCCCACCGCCCGATCGGCGACGATCCGCGTCAAGGAATCCAGCAGATCGTCGGGCGTGGTCGTGAAGGAGATCGTCTCGATCAACATCAATCGACTGTTGATCGCTTTCGGGCCGAAATATTGCGCGAGGACACTGAACAGCACGTTGTTCTGGCGTGTGACATAGATCGTGTTGCTGGCTGCATAGACCTTATCCCAGCTTTCGCCGAGCGACGCTTTCCATTCGTCCAGCACCCCCATCCAATGCGCAACCTGGGTCTGCGCCGCCCAGGCAATGTTTTTCTTGAGCAGGGGCGCCTGCAGCACCGCGAGCTTCTGCAAGTCGGCATAGCTGATCGCCTTGCCGGCGAGGCACTCGTCCATGAAGGTCAAGTTGTTCCGCAGGATGTCTCTATTGTTGTCCCGCCATTCCGCCGGCATGGACGACTGGTCGAGCCCCTCGAGGGCGGACTGCATCCGGCTGCGGTAGGCCAGCATCGCCCCACGCCAGGACTGGTCTGCCGGGTGATCGAGATGCGGCATGACCACCTGGGTCAACGCCATCGTGCTGTGGGCGATCGATTTCAGCAGCTGGTATTGGACCGGCACGGAGGGCGCGTCGAGTGGCGGCAGACCCGGTCGATAAAGAACGAACCGGCCGCCGCTGCCGGAGAACAGCGCCAGGATGATGGGATGCTCGGCGAGAATGTTCTGCTTGAAGATGCTGGCCGCGTCCGCATAGAGCTCGAACATGGTCGAGTTCAGTTGCAGTACATCCCGGTTGGCGGCATCCGCTGGAACAAAATCCCGGGGAGCGGCGAGGGTGCGCATGTAGGCCGGCAGTTCGGCCGAGAAAGCCACCGCACCAAGGAACACACCCGAGACCAGTATGCTCAACGCCGATAAGCTGCGGAAAAATCCGGCGTGTCGGCACATGTGAGCCCCCGTCCACGCGCCCCTTTTTACCTGGCGCACTGTCACTTTTTTCTAAGATGCGCCCCAATAGTTGTCAATCAAACGTAGTAGCTTAAGGATCTTATGTTCTCCTTACCATTATGGTGACGATCGTCTCGTGCCGGGTCCAGGCATCCCGTGACGCCGACGTCGCCCGGTTGCCGGCCACTGGCGGCGCCGGCTGATGCGAGGCATGGTGGATAAAACCGGACTGCACCACGCCACCTCGCCAGACCTCGGGGTCAGTCATGCCGCCATCCGCGCTCTACCGCCCTTCCAATCGACATGCCGAGCTCGGCCAGGATTTCTTCGACCCGGTCACGGCCGCGGCCTTTCCGGAGCATATCCTGCGCTACCGCAACCGTCGCTGGGCGCAACGGGTCGGTCTCGAGACGTTGACCGATGCGGAGTGGACCGATCATTTCGGCCGCTTCGAGCCATTGCCCGACAACCTCGTTCGGCCGTTGGCGCTGCGCTACCATGGCCATCAGTTCCAGGTGTACAACCCGGAGCTTGGCGACGGGCGCGGCTTCCTGTTCGCGCAGTTACGCGACGGCATGGACGGTCGGCTGCTCGACCTCGGCACCAAGGGCAGCGGCCGCACGCCGTGGTCGCGCGGCGGCGACGGTCGGCTGACCTTGAAGGGTGGCGTGCGCGAGCTGCTGGCCAGCGAGCTGCTCGAGGCGCTCGGCGTCGACACCTCGAAGACCTTCAGCCTGATCGAGACCGGCGAGGCCCTGCATCGCCACGACGAGCCCTCGCCCACCCGTGCGGCGGTGCTGGTCCGGCTGAGCCACTCCCATATCCGGATCGGCACGTTCCAGCGCCTAGCCTACCATGAGGAAACCGGCCAGCTGAGCCGGCTGCTCGACCATGCCGTCGGAACCTACATGCCCGAGCTGTGGCACGGTGACGAGGCGGTGCGGGCCGTGGCCTTTCTCGAGCGGGTAGGCGCCAATGTCGCGCGGACCGGCGCACAGTGGATGGCCGCCGGCTTCGTGCACGGGGTGCTGAACACCGACAACATCAACGTCACGGGCGAGAGCTTCGACTACGGTCCATGGCGTTTCCTGCCCGCCTACGACCCAGGCTTCACGGCGGCCTATTTCGATCATTCGGGGCTCTATGCCTATGGACGGCAGCCGGCGACGCTGCTGTGGAATCTGACCCGCCTCGCCGAATGCCTGCTGCCGCTCGCGTCACAGGCCGAGCTGGAGCGGACGTTGCAGTCGTTCGCTGGCGCCTTCCAGCGCGAGCTGGCGATGGCCGTGCTGCGGCGACTTGGCCTGCGGTCCGCGGGCAGCGAAGCCGACACCGCGCTGGTGGCGGAGCTGTTCGCGTTCCTCGACGTGACGAAGACCCCGTTCGAGCGGGTGTTCTTCGATTGGTACGGCGGCGTCGGCAGTGACCATCGGGCCTCATCGAGCCCGTCCGCAGAACTTTACGCGTCCTCCGCCTTCGCTCCGGTCAGGGCCGCACTGGAGCGCCACCAGACAGTTGCCGGCATCGACACCGATCATGCCTATTTCCGCGACGGGGTGCCCTGCACGTTGCTGATCGACGAAGTCGAAGCGATCTGGGCGCCGATCGCTGAGGCCGATGATTGGTCGGCGTTGACCACCAAGCTGAGCCAGATCGCGCAGCTGCGCGCGGCCTGTCACAATGGATCGGACGAAGGCGTGAAAGAACAATCTTGAGTCGTCGCCTACTTCGGCTCATCAACCCTAAGCACTTGGCCGCGAGCCGGTGGCTACCAAGCGCAACTGGGGGTCGTGATGCTGTCCGCCCTGGAACCACTCCTCGACTGCTCCCCGTCCGCCGTTGCCATCCTTGACACCAAAGGGCGTGTCGGCCTGGTGAATCACGCCTGGCGCGCGTATGCGATCGCCAACGGGCACCGCGATCCGAAGTTCTGCGTCGGCATGAACTACTTCGACGTCTGCCGCGCAGCGTCGGGGACGGACGCCGAGGACGCTCGCGCGGTAGTGGAGGGCCTGGAGTCCGTCGCGGCTGGCGGGCCGCCATTCACCTATGAGTACACCTGTCACCACGAGGGCCAGCAAAGCTGGTTCGTTCTCCACGCCAAGCGGATTGAGTTTGCGGCTCGATACTGGATCGTGGCCGTACATCAGGATGCGTCCGCCCGCCGGCAGGCGGAGACGAGGAGCGAGCAGTCGCTGCGAGCGGCGGAGACCCGAAGGCAGGAGAACGACCTGCTTCGTGCGATGATCGACACGCTGCCGGACCTCATCTTCGCCAAGGACCGCAGCGGCAAGTTCATCGAGGCTACTAATATCCCATGAATATACCCGACATTCAGGCAGCGTAGCGAACCGCTGG
>JAPJRA010000387.1 GCA_030824835.1 Geminicoccaceae bacterium
CTCCTCGCCCGCGGTCAGGCCCTGGCCGCGGACGATGTCGGTGAAGGCGATGCGCCCGCCCGGGCGGGCGACGCGGGCGCATTCGGCGATCAGCCGCGGCTTGTCCGGGACGTGCGCCCAGGCCTCCTGCCCGATCACGACGTCGAAGCCGGCAGCCTCGAACGGCATCGCCAGCGCGTTGCCGAGGCGGAACTCGACCGCGTGGCTCAGCCCGACCAGGCGGGTCAGCCGGATCGCCGCCTGGTGCCGGCTCTCGGTGAGGTCGAGGCCGGTGACCCGGCAGCGGTAGCGGTGGGCGAGGTAGCGCGCCGGCCCGCCGATCCCGCTGCAGACGTCCAGCACCCGGCAGGAGGAATCGATCCCTGCCGCCGCCGCCAGCTCGTCGACGGCCGCCAGCCCGCCGAAATGGTCCTGGTCGTGCTCCTGCAGGATGTCCTCGGTCAGGTGATCGAGGTCGACGCCGCGCTCGGCCAGCTTGACGAGGATCTGCTCCTCGTTGATCGGATGCCGGTCGTAGAACCCCACCACCGTGTCGATGCCCGGCGTTTCCGCCATGACCGTCTCCCTTGCGCGTTGGCTGCCACCGACGATCGCCGCCGCTGGCCAGGCTCAGTCGATGAACTGCGGCATCAGCAGGCGGGGCAGGATCAGCACGAGATCGGGGAAGGCGATCACCACGAGCAGGATCAGCAGCATCGGCGCCAGAATGACGCAGACGTCGCGCATCACGTCGACGACGCGGATCTTGCCGACCGCGCAGGCGATCAGCAGGCACAGCCCGTAGGGCGGCGTCACCAGGCCGAAGGCCAGGCTGACGATGCCGATGATCGCGAAGTGGATCGGGTGCATGCCCACCGACTGCGTCACCGGCCAGAGCACCGTGCCCAGGATGATGATGGCCGGGATGGCGTCGATGAAGCAGCCGATGACCAGGAACGCCCCCGCCACCAGCAGGCCCATGCCGACCACGCCCAGATCGAGGGCGCCGATGGTCGCCACCATCGCTGCCGGGATCTTGAAGTAGGCCAGCAGCCAGCCGAACGCCGAGGCCGAGCCGATGCAGAACAGCGAGATCGCGGCGAAGCGGCCGGTGTCGTAGAACACCTCGGCGAGCTTGGCGGGCCCCAGCGTCCGGTAGACGAACAGCCCCAGCGCCAGGGAGTAGAGCACGGCCACCACCGAGGCCTCGGTCGGCGTGAAGAAGCCGCCGACGATGCCGCCGATGATGATCACCGGCGTCATCATCGGCAGGATGGCGTGCAGGATCGCGCGGCCGAGCTCGGCCAGGGTCGAGCGGGCGTCGATCGGGTAGCCGTAGCGGCGCGCGTAGACATAGACCGTGGCCATCTGGGTCAGGCCGATCAGCACGCCGGGCACGACCCCGGCCAGGAACAGGCCGCCGATCGATACCGACATCAGCCCGCCCCAGACGATCATCAGGATGGAGGGCGGGATGATGACGCCCATCACGCTGGAGCAGGCGGTGATCGCGACCGAGAAGCTGGTGCTGTAGCCCTGCTTCTGCATCTGCGGGATCAAGAGCGAGCCGATCCCGGCGGCATCGGCGGTGGAGCTGCCGGAGATGCCGGCGAAGAACATCGAGACCAGCACGTTGACCTGGCCGAGGCCGCCCGGCAGGTGCCCGACCATGGCCCGGGCGAGGCCGATCAGCCGGTCGGTGATGCCGGCGGCGTTCATCAGGTTGGCGGCCAGCAGGAAGAACGGCACGGCCAGCAGCACGAAGGCGTTGTAGCTGCGGAACATCTCCTGCAGCAGCAGGATGGGCGTGAGGCGGGGCTCGATCAGGAAGACAGGCAGGCATGCCAGCGCCAGGGCGAAGGCCACGGGGATGCGCAGGACGATGAGGGCGAGGAACGAGCCGAACAGGATCAGGGCGACGAGGCCGGGCGTCATGCGGCGTGCCCCCGGACCAGGCGCAGGTCGGCAGCGATGCCCTCGCCCAGGAACAGCAGCCAGCTCAGCCCCGCCAGCGGCCAGGCGGCGAAGATCCAGACCATCGGCAGCTCCGCGATCTCCGAGGTCTGGTTCCAGCCGAAGCGGACGAACTGCCAGCCATAGACGAGGAACACGACCGCCACGATGCCGGTGACCAGGCGGACGAAGATCCGCGCCAGGGCCTCGCGCCTCGGGTCCTTGCTGTGCGGCAGGACGTCGAGATCGAAATGGGTGCCGTCGCGCACGGCGACGATCGCCCCGATCATGATGATCCAGACGAAGCAGAACCGCGCCAGCTCCTCGGTCCAGATATAGCGGGGAACGAGGTCGCTGAAGCGGGAGACCACCTGCATCGTGACCGGCACGATCAGCAGGGCCATCAGCGCCGTCAGCAGGGCGCGCAGCAGCCGGCAATAGCCGTCGAGCAGCTTGTTCATGGGTGGCCGGGGACCTCGATGGTGGGCGTGCCGGCGGCGGCCCGCGTCGGGCCCGCCGCCGCAATCGTCGCCAGGATGGCGGGCTACTGGATGGCGTTGATGTTGGCCAGCACCTCGGCGGCGCCGAGCTCGGCGGCATAGGCCTGCAGCACCGGCTGGGCCAGCTCCAGCATCGCCGCGCGGTCGGTGAACTCGACCGGCTTCAGCAGCCCCTTGTCGGCCAGCGCCTGGATCTTCTCCGCGTCCTGGCCGCTCTCGACGTCGCGGCCGTAGGCCCCGGCCTCGGGGCCGGCGGCGAGAATGCAGGTCTGCAGCGATTCCGGCAGGCCGGTGAAGGTCTTGTTGGAGATCAGGAGCGGCCGCACGGTGATCGCGTGCCGGGTCAGCGCCAAGTAGGGGCCGACCTCGTAGAACTTCATCTGCTCGATGCCGGCGGCCTCGTTCTCGGCCGCCTTGATCACGCCGGTCTGGATGGCGTTGTAGACCTCGTTGTAGGCGATGACGGTGGGTGCCGCACCCAGCGCGGTGAACACCCGGGTCCAGATCGGCGCCCCCTGCATCCGGATCGGCAGCCCCTTCATGTCCGCGAGATTGGCCACGGGCACGGTGGCGAACACGTTGCGCGTGCCGCCGCCGGCATAGCCGATCACCCGCACGTCGGCCTTTTCCAGCACGTCGTCGGCCACCGGCTTGAGCGCGTCGGCCGCCAGCACCTTGCGCCAGTGGTCCTCGTCCCGGAACAGGAACGGCATGTCCATCAGCGGCGCCATCTTGGAGAAGGTCGACATGTGCGCCGGCGAGGCGATCGCATAGTCGACCGAGATCCCCTGGTTCATGTAGGCGAAGTAGTCCTTCTCCAGGCCGAGCTCGGAATTGAGATGCATCTCGAACTCGATCGGCCCGTCCTTGTAACAGGCGGTGACCAGCTCCTCGAACTTGCGCATCGTCTTGGTGAACGCATGGTTCTCGTCGAACTGGCTGGCACCGACCAGCTTGATCGGCTCGGCCGCCACGGCGGGCAGACCCATCACCCCGGCCAGGGCAGCAGCGAGGAATGTCGTCCGGATCGCGCGCATGTGTGGCCTCCCTTGGTTTCTTGTGCTGGCGTCACGATGCCGCAACCGGCAGGACATGTCACCCTGCCAGTGCAGCGCGTTCATGCCAGCGCTGGGTCTCCACCGCTCCTGGCGGCCGAACGTGACCCCGACGGCCCGACCTGCTATCCTTGCGCATCCCTGGAGACCGTCATGGCCGCACCCGCCCGCCGCCGCATGTCCGCCGACGCGTTCCTGGACTGGACCATGACCCAGCCCGACACCTTGGACTTTTTGGCGTCTTCACATCCGCAAGCTCCTGGTCGTCCTCAACGCCATACTGACTAGCGGTGCATCATGACGGACACCACAGCCAGCTCGATGGCGCAGAACAATCGCCGATATCATTAACTGTCCAAAACCGGCCTGCGCCCACGCGGCAGGCCGCCGAAGGTGTGTACCGCAGCTGTCGACAATCACGAATGACGGCTTTTTTCCACTGAACGGAGTACAATCTGGTACAAGGCTAGAATTAGCTCCATCTTTGGTAGAATTGCACAGTCTTCTTCCGCGGCAAAGCAGATTGACAACTGTTGCTATTTTAATTTATTGTTCTAGAGGCGGTAAATTACCGTCGGACTATACGCTCGTTGTTGCACAAATAAATTGTCGCCGTCACTTCGATAACTTTGGAGAATATTTGATGATTCGATCGTCATTGCTGGCAGGCATCGCCCTGCTAGGCTTGTACACTGCTCCTGCGAATGCTTTGTCGGTGTACGTGTCATGTCTTGCCGGACATGACGGCACTAATGGTACCTCGGCGATCCAGATCCGACGCGTGCGGGACAATGCATCGTTCACGATCAAACGGGTCAGGGTCTGGGACGAAAACGGCGGGCTGATCGCCGACCGGAGCGGGACATCGCTGCAGGCCGTGATCACAATCGCGCCGCAGCCCTTCGCCGGTACGACCCTGACGACCACGTCGCTCCTCGGCACGACAAATGCCGGACGCATCCTGGTCAGATTCGAAATCACGGATACGCGGACCAACCTTAGCGATAACGCTCCCTTCCTAATCCAGTCGATCGTCAACACCATCACTCCACCCAGCAGAATGAACTCCTACTGCGACAGCGGCGGGTTCAATGGCTGACGCCACGCCGTTTTGGCAACAGCGATGACAATGTGATCAGAGGTCGGCCGGTTCGCCGACCTCTTTTCTTGCGGGCCAAGCGAACCTCGGTTTCTCTTTGCCGGGTTATGGGGTCTGGATTCTTTCCTCCACCCCAACGACCCACCCCCCTACC
>JAPJRA010000388.1 GCA_030824835.1 Geminicoccaceae bacterium
GGTCACTCTCCGCCGCGCTCAGGCGCTGGCAGCTCTCGGCGGCGCCGCTCAGCCCGCGCCGCAGCAATTGCTGGAACACGGGCGGGGGCAACTGCCCCGCCATGGCGGACAGCATGCCGAGGTCGAGCACGGGCGGCAACGATGCCGGCGGGGCAGGAGCCGGGGCGGGCGGCGGAGCCACCTGGGCACCCTTCTCGACCTCGGCCAAGGCCATGAACAAATCGGGCCAGTGGATAGGCTTGGTCAGGCACCTGTTCATCCCGGCTGCCAAGTAGCGGTCGCATTCGCTGACCATGGCGTTGGCGGTAAGTGCCAGGATCGGCACCGATGCCGCTGCTCCGGGCAGCCGCCGAATCTGCCGGGTCGCCTCGACGCCGTCCATCACCGGCATCTGCACATCCATCAGCACAACGTCCGGGCGCTCCTTGGCGACGAGTGCCACGGCTTCCGCACCATTGGCTGCCGTCATCACCTGATGGCTCTGCCCGCCCAGCATTTCGGTCAGGAGCTCACGGTTGACCGCCACGTCATCGACGACGAGGACCCGCAGGGGCTGAATGCCCGGCGGCGCTGCGGTGACAGTCCGGACCGCTGCCCGGTCGCCGGCCTTGAACGGCAACTCGAACCAGAACAGGCTGCCGCGGCCGGGTTCGCTCTGCAGCCCGATCACCCCGCCCATAGATTCGACCAGTGCCCTGCTGATCGCCAGTCCCAAGCCGGTGCCGCCATATTTCCGGGTCGTCGAGCTGTCGGCCTGGACAAAAGGCTGGAACAGTCGCTCCTGTCGGTCGAGCGGGATCCCTATGCCGGTGTCACGCACCTCGAATCGCAGCAGCCGCTCCGAACCCGCCGATTGTAGCGCAGTGATAGTCAAACTGACCTCACCGCGGGTCGTGAACTTGAGCCCGTTGCTGATCAGATTGACCAGAATCTGGCGCAGCCGAACGGGATCACCGCACAGAGTGAGATCGTTCGGCAATGACGTCGACACACGCAAATCCAGTCCGCACTCGACAGCCTGCGGCGCCAGCAGGGCTCGGACATGCTCGACCACTTCCGCTAGACCGAAATTCCTCAACTCCAGTTCCAGTCGACCAGCTTCGAGCCGGGCTAGGTCGAGGATGTCATCGAGGAGGGAAAGTAACAACTTGCCGGTGTCGCGGATCACCGCGACGTGGCGGGCCTGCGACTCGTTCAAAGGGGAGTTCGCCAGCAACTCCGTGAAGCCCAGGACCGCGTTGAGAGGCGTTCGAATCTCGTGGCTGACACCGGCGACAAAGCGGCGTTTCGCCAGGTCTGTCTGCTCGAGCTCACGGTTCCGCTGCGCGAGCGCCTGTGCCTGCGCCATGCTGCGGGCCAAGCGGCGATTGTCAACGATGATGCCTGCACTTGCGGTAGCCAGAAGGATCGTCATTGCGGCGACGATGGCGACGACAAGCAACGTGCTGTCCAGGCCGCTCGACGGCGGGCCGGCCATTGGATCGGCCTCAAGGTACAACGCGGCCATGCCACCGAAATGAATGACCACGACCGTCACGACGAAGGCGGCGGCACCTACGAGCCGGCGCAGCTGTTCCGCGCTGTCGGCAAGCCGGAGTATTACGGCTCCGCAACAAATGCCGAGCATCACTGACGCGGCGACGACATCCCTATACCAGACGACCGTTGCCTGGGCACGCAGCGCCGCCATGCCGGTATAATGCATCGCCGTCACAACCGAAGCCAACAGGCACCCGGCGAGGATCTGGCCACGCCGTGCGGAACCGGCAGCGAGCCAGAAGCATCCGATGGCACCGACGATGGCGATGACAATGGAAGCCGCGGACAGAAGCGGCCCGTAAGCGACGGGCACACCCGGTCGCCATGCCAGCATGGCGACGAAGTGCGTCGTCCAGATGCCGGAGCCGGCAACGAGGCCCGCCGCGACGATCCAGGTCCAGCCCGATTTGTCGCCGTCCGCGCGATGACGTCTGGCGAGCTCCAGGGACAGTGTGGAGGCGAACAGGCAGATCAGCACCGCGACGGCGAGCAGACTTGGCTGATGCTGGTCGACCAGATGGCCGATCATTGCCGCAGCTCCCTCCCCTGTTGACGTGCCCATCGGGCCGTCCATTGCCGCCCGGCACGCCGAGGCAGGCTGTGGGCCGCCGAGTCGCGCAGGAGTGCAATCTGTAACTCACAGAGATTTAGTCTGTTGGATAGCATGGGATTGATCAACTGTACGTTGCCGTCGAAGCATGGAGCGCAGCTTGCGCTCCACCATGGATGCTCACGCCTGAACAAGTGGTGAATGCGAGGGTTGCTGCGAACATTCGAGCGGTGATCGGATCGCGGTTGTCGTCCGTATCGGGTGGGCGGGCTTGGTGATGGCCCTCAGTCGACGACCCGCGCGCGTCGGACCAGATCGGCTGTCCACGCCTCCAGGCGGCGCCTGTTGGTGCCGAAATCGTGGGAGCCGAGATTACTCTTGCTGTAGGCGGCGAAGGTCGAGCCGCCATCCGCCGCAGGTAGCACCCTTATCGTGATGGTGTCGACAAACCGCAGGACAGGTGTGCGATCCTGCACCATCAGCAACAACCGCTGCTGGTCCTGAGCGATCACCGTGGCCCGGGGCTGCGCCGTGACCACGGCGCGCCACGCCTCGTAAAGCTGGTTCGGTGCAGCGGCAAAGCTCGGCGGCGCCGCCGACGGGATCGCCGCACAAGCCTCGGAAGGACAGATCAGCCAGTCGTTGGACGAGCCGGTACGGGTGGTGGACGTGGGATCCGGAATGTCCACCGGTGCGATGCTCCCGGGCTTCAGCGCACCGAGACAGCCGGCGAGCAACAGACAGCACGTGGCCGGAAGCAGGCTTCTCGGGCGCATCAGACCTCTCCATGGGCTCGGCCGCGGCCCACACAGGTCGGCATGCCGTTGTGGCGATCTAGCAACATGGTCCCAGATGGCAATGCTGCAATGCAGCAGCGTCCATTCTGGACGGCGACTTCGACCTAATATGCGTATCGTCGTCAACAAGCAAAGAGCTGGTTGATCAGCAGTCAGACCAGGAGAACCTCAATGATCATGGCCGCTCTCGGCACGATCCGCATGGCCGGTACTACCGGCACCCCGTCCACCGCGACACAGTCGACCAGCTTCATCAGCAGGCTTACCGCTGCCGTCTTGCTGCGTGGTCGGCAGGAACTGGCCTACTACCGCGCCCTGCGTGAGCTGGGCCGTCTCGACGATCGCGATCTGGATGATCTGGCGATCGGCCGTGCCGATTTTCCGGAGCTGGCTTGGCGGCATGCGCTGGCGGTCGCCTGAGACCCGATTCGGCCCATCCCAGCGGCATTGCCGCTACCCCGCCATCACGGCCACCCCACGAGCGGGACGACCCTGCCCCTTGGGAGTGGGGCCATGGCCGCGGAAGGCGGCCAGGAGTTCGGCCTCGCGCTGCTTCGCGTGCTTCAAGAAGCGCTCCTTGACCGGCCCGAAGCCCCGGATGCGGTCGGGTATCGACGCGAGCTCGACCGCCGTGGCGTGGCTTACCGGCGTCAGGCCACGCAAGATCTCGTCCACCACCGCCTCATACTCGCTGATCAGGGCGCGCTCGACGCGCCGGTCGGCCGAGTAGCCGAAGATGTCGAAGCGCGTACCACGCAGCCCCTTGAGCCGGGCCAGTAGCCTGAAGGCGCCAAGCATCCACTGGCCGTAGGCACGCTTGTGCGGCTCGCCGGTGATCGGATCCGGCCGCTCCAGGAGCGGTGGCGCCAGATGGAAGCGCAGCTTCCAGTCGCCCTCGAACATGGACTCGATCCGACGCAGGAATCCGGTCTCGGTATAGAGCCGGGCCACCTCGTACTCGTCCTTGTAGGCCAAGAGCTTGTGGTAATTTCGGGCCACGGCCTCGGTCAGGGCCGTGCTGCCGCCCCCATGCTCGGCCTCCGCCTGGCGGGTCCGCTCGACCAAGTTCCGGTAGCGTGCCGCGTAGGCCGCGTCCTGGTAGGCGGTCAGGTAGTCGACGCGTCGTGCTACCACCTCGTCGAGGCTGGTGGACAGGCGGCGATTGTCGCGGCCACCGTCGGCGGGCGTCGCTAGGCTCTCGACTTGGGCCAGATCGACGGCGGCCCGGCGACCCCACTGGAATGCCGCCTTGTTGAACTCGACGGCAGCACCGTTGAGCTCGATCGCCCGCAGGATGGCGGTCTCCGACAGCGGAACGAGCCCTTTCTGCCAAGCGCAGCCGAGCATGAACATGTTGGTGGCGATGGCGTCGCCCATCAGCGTGGTGGCGAGATGGGTCGCGTCCAGGAACGAGGCCGCGTCCTGGCCCACCGCGTCGACGATCTGATCCTCCATGGCCTGGGTAGGGAACTCGGGGTCGCGGAAGCGGGCGAGATCGCCCGTGCGGGCCTGCTCGGCCACGGTGCGGACGAACTCGCTGGTCACTGAGGCGTCGCTGTTGACCACCGCGTGGGTCCGGCCGAGCTGCATCTTGGCCAGGGACTCGTCGCCCACGGTCGTCACGATGTCACAGCCGATCACGACATCGGCCTCGCCGGCGGCGATCCGCGGCGCCCACAGCTGGCCGGGCTCGGCGGCGATGCGGATATGCGACCATACCGCACCACCCTTCTGGGCGAGGCCAGCCATGTCCAGGGCGGTCACACCCTTGCCCTCGAGATGGGCCGCCATCGACAAGATGGCGCCGATGGTGACGACGCCGGTGCCACCGACACCGGTGATCAGGATTCCCC
>JAPJRA010000389.1 GCA_030824835.1 Geminicoccaceae bacterium
GCGACGGCGAGCTGTTCCAGCGGCAGCTCCGCCAGCGTGGCGGACATGTCGCGTATGGCGCCGCTGAGATAGTCGGCCTTCACCGCAGCGCGGCTCAGCTTGCCCGAGGTCGTGAAGGTCAGTGACCGGGTCGGTGCCAGCACTACCGCGCATTCGACACCGGCGGCACGCCGGACGGCACCGGCGACGATCGACCGCAAATGGTCCTGACCCTCGGCCGTGGCGGCACGGCACTGGACCACGCACACCACCTGCTCGCTGTCGTCGTCCCGACTGACAGCAAAGGCGGCGACGTCGCCGGCGCGCACGCCTTCCAGATGCTCGACCGCCCACTCCACGTCCTGCGGCCAGATATTCCGCCCGCCGACGATGATCAGATCCTTGCTACGGCCGGTGATGACGAGCTGGCCATCCACCAAGTAGCCCATGTCTCCAGAATCGAGCCAGCCGTTCTCCAACAGGACGCCGTGGGTCGCCACGTCGTTGCGGAAATAGCCGGCCATCAGGCTCGGGCCCTTGATGCACACGCGCCCGATCATCCGCTCCGGCTGGCGCTGTCCGGCAGCATCGCGAATCTCGATCGCGTAGCCCGGCATCGGGCGGCCGCAGACCACGAAGCTGCGGGTGGGCACGGCCCGCGCCCCATCGGCCGCCACGGCCCGCCGATCGACCTCGAGCATCTTGCCGCGGCCGACCACATCGACGCTGACGCCCTGGCCGAGCGGCGCGAAGGTCACGGCCAGCGTCGCCTCAGCGAGGCCATAGCTCGGCAGGAAGGCCCTGGCGTCGAAGCCGACCGACTGGAAACGTTGGGCGAACTCGGCCAGCACATTGCCGCGGATCATCTCGCCGCCGATGCCGGCCACGCGCCATCGACTGAGATCGAGGGTATCCGGAAGACCACTCTGCGCTCGGCGCGTGCAGAGCTCGAACCCGAACGTCGGCCCGAACGAGATCGTGCCGCCATGATCGGACAGCAGCTTGAGCCACAGCAGCGGGCGGCGGGCGAAGGCCGTGGTCGGCAGATAGTCGACGGTGACCTGCGACATCACCGGCGTCAGGCAGCAGCCGACGAGCCCCATGTCATGGTAGAGCGGCAGCCACGAGGTGCAGCGGTCGGTCGGGCCCAGCACCAGCCCATGCATGGCGATGGCCCGCGCATTGGCGGCGATCGCCCGTTGGGTGACCAGCACGCCACGCGGGAAGCTGGTGCTGCCCGAGGAGTACTGAATGTAGCACGGATCGTCGGCGCCGAGCGGCTCCACGGGCTCGGTCGCGGCGGGCCAGGCCGCGATCTGCGCCACCGTGTACACGCCGGTGACGTCGGTACCGATGGCCGCCTCGGTGAGCGTCGCCAGCAAGTCTTCGGGCGCCACGGCGAGCCGCGCCCCGGCTGCCACCAGCATGCCGCGCAGGCGCTGCACGTACGCGTCGTGGCCGCCGATATTGATGCACAGAGGAAGGGGAACGGGAACCAGGCCGGCATACTGGCAAGCGAAGAACGTGGTGACGAAATCGGGCGAGGTCTCGGCGACGATGGCCACGCGGTCGCCGCGCTCGGGCTTGGACCCGGCCAGCCGTGCGGCCAGCTCGACGGCCCGCTCGCGCAGCTCGCGATAGGGCAGGGCGGTCTGCAGGTCGCCGCGCGCGGAAAAGAAGTTCAGGCCGGTAACGCCCTGCGCCGCATAGTCCAACCCATCGGCGAGGGTAGAGAAACCCTCTACCCGAAAGCTCAGGTCAGGATTGACGGTTGGTGTAGGCGTGTTCATCGTGCAGGACAGTCTCAACAATGCTCGTCCGCTTCCAGAATCCCGATCTGGCCATTCGGCAGACAGGTTGCCTGCTCAGATAGAGATGGGCAATTGCACCTGCCACTCACGTTCCGTTACGATTTCTTACGGACCGGGAACATTTTTAGTGCGAAGTTCATGCCGCGTCGACAGAAGCCAGTGTACAGGCGGCGGTCGGCAGTGCCGCTGGCGCATTTATGTCGCACTCCGCACGAGAGGTCTTCGGTACCGACGGGCGGGTCGGCGTGCCTGCTGTTGCGACGTCCGGCGTCGTATGCTTCAAGCCGACCCTATCGGAGCAGCCGCCATCGTGCAATCCGCGGTCGGCCTATCGACTTGCGAGTGACCAAGCTTGAAGAGCGTTCTTCGCATCTTCTTCAGTGCCCGTGGCACCAACCCGTGGGTCGTCCTGGGTTGCCTCATCGTCGCCAGCATCTGTGAGGGGATCGGGCTCGCCAGCCTGGTGCCGCTGCTGGCCGCGGCCAGCGGCTCGGGCAAGCAGTCCCTGATCTCCGACAGCATTCATCACATGCTGGGGGCGATCGGCCTCGATGGGTCGCTCGGCACGCTGATCATCGTGCTGGTGCTGGCCCTGCTGCTGAAGTCCGTCATCTCCATGGAGGTCATGCGGCGGGTCGGCTACGCCAATGCCGAGGTCGCCAACATCATGCGCGTGCAGCTGATTCGCGAGATGCTTGGCGCGCGGTGGAGCTACCTGCTCGAGCACCCCAGCGGCCGGATCGCCAACGCCTTCAGCGGCGAGGTCGGGCGCTCCCAGCAGGCCTATCAGCTGGCGGCCCAGTTCGTCGCGGAAGCGGTCGAGACCGCCGTGCTGCTGCTGCTGGGCCTGCTCGTGTCGTGGAAGCTCGCGGTGGCGTCGATCGTGATCGGCGTGGCCACCGGGGCCGCCGTCCATTTTCTCGTGGCGCGGGCGAAACGCGCCGGGCGCGCGCAGACGGACCTCACCAAGGAGCTGGTGAATCTGCTCACGGACACGCTGGACAATCTCAAGCCCCTGAAGGCGATGGGGGCCCAGCAGGAGTTCGTGTCGTTCTTCGACCGACGCCTGCACCGGCTGCGGCGGTCGCTGCGGCGGCAGGTCGTCACCCGCGAGGCGTTGCGCAACGGCCAGGATGCGCTGCTCGCGATCTGCATGGGCGCAGCCGCCTACCTCGCGATCGTCGTCCTGTCGACGTCGCTCGAGCAGGTGGTCGTGGTCGGCCTCATCCTGTCGCGCACGGTGAAGGGGTTCGGCCGCCTGCAGGCCTTCCTGCAACAGGCGGTGATCGTCGAATCGCCGTTTCGCGAGGTCGAGGAGCTGATCGCCGAGCTGGCCGCGAACCAGGAAAACAGTGGCGGTGACCGCAAGCCGGACTTCCGGCGCGAGATCCGGTTCGACGGCGTGCGCTTCGCCTACGGCGCGCGCCCGGTGCTGGCCGGCACGAGCCTGACCATCCCGGCCGGCAGCATCACGGTGCTGACCGGCCTGTCCGGGGCCGGCAAGACCACGCTGATCGACCTCGTGCTGGGGCTGCACCGGCCGCAGGGCGGGCGCATCCTGATCGATGGCGAGGACCTGGCGCGGATCGATCTGCAGGCCTGGCGCCGGCTGGTCGGCTACGTCCCGCAGGAGCTGATCCTGTTCCATGCCAGCGTGGTCGAGAACCTGACCCTGGGCGGGGACACCGAGCACAGCGCCGAGGCGATCCAGCGGGCCTTGCGTCTGGCCGGCGCCGAGGAGTTCGTGGCCGAGCTGCCGGATGGCGTGGAGACCATCGTCGGCAGCAAGGGGGCGCGACTCTCCGGCGGCCAGCGCCAGCGCATCGCCCTGGCACGGGCGCTGATCCGTCAGCCGAAACTGCTGGTGCTGGACGAGGTGACGAGCGCCCTGGACCCCGAATCCGAGCTCGCGATCTGCCGCAACATCGTGGCGCTGCGCGAGCACACGACGGTGCTTGCGGTGACCCACCGCCCGGCCTTTCTCGACATCGCGACGCGAGTCTACCAGATCGACGAGGGCACCGCGCGGCTGGGCACGGCGCCGGAGCCAGCCGCGATCTGACGGCTCAGGCCGTGGTCACCACCTTGATGCGGCCGAGTCCCAGGGCCTTGGCCACCGCGCGCAGACGCGGCCGCAGGATGTCGGGATCGGGCTCGGCATCCGGTGCCGGCAGATGCAGGCGGAGCTCGTCACCGGCCTGCGTCAGGCGGCTCGTCTCCAGCAGGTCGGGTACGGCGGCCGAGATCCGGTAGCCGAGCTGCAGCGTGGCACCGATGAGCTCGGCGCGGCGCCGCTCGGCCTCCGGCAGCAGCGAAACGATGGGCCGGATGAACAGGTCGTCCGGGCTGCCCTCGTAGCGGATGAACACCGTATAGGCGAGGAACGCCCGGGCGGCATGGTCGAGGCCGATGAAGGGGTACTGCGCCAGCCGATAGAACGCCTCGCGGGCCCGGAAGGCCGGGTGCTCGCGCCACGCGCTGTCCGACAGCTCGCAGGCGGCGAGGCGAAGCCGGCGCTGCTGGGGGGTCTCGCCGGTGGCCACGGCCGCGGTCCACTCGCCCAGCGCACGGCCGATGGTGGCGACACGCGAGCGCGACCGGCCGAAATCACGGGCCCCGGCCAGCAGCGGGTCCTGGGCCAGCTCCTCCGCCGGCAGCCGCAGAAAGACCCGGCCCTCGCGCAGCCCGAAGGCCGAGAAGACGACCGAATCGGGCTCGATCACGCGCACCACGCGCTCGAACAGCAGGGCTGCCGCCCTGACCGTCTCGACACGTCGCCCCGGCATACCGGGTGCCGTCCGCAGCTCCTTCTGGTCAAGGCCGGCGATGCTGCGGCCCAGAATCATGGCCTCCTCGGCATTGAGCCGGTAGTCGTGCACGACCTTCAGCGGCGTGTCGGTCATCGCCATCCGGATCCGGGCCAGGGCGCGCCAGCCGCCGCCTACG
>JAPJRA010000390.1 GCA_030824835.1 Geminicoccaceae bacterium
CTCGTCGCGCGAGGGCTCCGTCAGCTCCGGCAGGGACAGCTGCTGCCAGGGTGTGACCCAGAGGTCGGCCTTCGCGTCCGCGCCGGATTCCTCGTCCCGGTCGGTCGGCCGCCGCAGCGCTTCGGCCCAGATGGCGCGGGCGACCCGCGGATCACCGCGCGCGGCGGCCGCCATTCGAGTCAGGAACGAGCTGCCACCACTGCCCTCGTCATCCGCCGGCCGCAGCACCCAGGCGCCTTTCGGCTCGCGGGCGGTGCGTGCCGGTTGCGTCCGCAGCCAGCGCTCCAGGCGATCGACGTCGAAGGGCTCCAAGGTCAACGGCTCCGGGAAGGCCGCAGCGGCGTCGACGGCGAAGGTCAGGTACCGCCACGCCCAGCCGGTGCAGGCGGCGATGGTAGGCGCCTGCCGGTCGAGCAGGCAGCGCAGCAGGTCCCGCATCGCCTTCAGGCCCGCCGGGGTCCGCACGAACATGCCCTCGAGCCCGGTCAGGACGGCGGGCTCGTCGTCCAGCGCGACCAGGGCCGCCACGGCGGCATCGGGATCGGCCAGCAGCGCCTCGGGTCCGGGCGGCGTCAACACGCGCCAGCCGCGTTGCCGGCCGACGGCCGCCAGCATCTCGCCGAGGCCGAAATCGGGCGGCCCGACGACCAGCTGCCGCAAGCTGTCATGGCTCATCCGCGCGTCCAGCGCCTCGATCAGCGATCGCTGGTCAACCCGGGGCACCCACTGATCGCGCTCCTCCTCCGGCCAGGGCTCCCCGGCGAGCTCGGCCGGTGCGTCCTCCTCGGCGTCGTTTTTCCTGGTGAACAGCCGCCTCAGCAGCCCGCGCCAGCCACGCCGCACGGTCTCACTGGCGGGCTCGGGCGGCGGGGCGGCCGCAGCCAGCGGCACGAACGCCCAGAGCGGCGGTGGCTCGTCGCCATCGGCCTCTGGGCGGGGCGCGGGCTCAGCCGACACCGGCGGGCCGCACGTCGCCACGCGCCCTGGCGGCCGATAGCCCGACGATGCCGGCCCCGACGACGATCACGCGCACCGCGGCGTCCCCTCTGTTGATGCACCCGCATCACGATAGGCTTTTCATCGCAACGGCCAAGGCCCGGAGGCGTTGTTTCGCGTCGACCTGCCGCTATCAGCAGAGCGGGGAGGTCAACAATTTGCCGTGGAGTACCGATTGCAGTGAGTCCCGCCAAAGTCAGCGACAGCGCCCCGCGCGGCCACATCATCCCCATCGGGGGCGCCGAGGAGCGCCTCCACGATGGCGCCATCCTGCGCCGGTTCGTCGATCTGGCGGTCGGCACCACGGCGATGCGCGCCCGTGGGCCGCCCGCGTCGCGTCGCTCGGATGCCGGGCAGGACTACCGGACCCTGTTCCGAGCCATGGGCGTGGACGCGGTCTCGGTGCTGCGCATCGAGCGTCGCACCGATGCGGAGGACCCTTCGACACTGGCGGCGATCGGCGAGGCCACCGGCGTGTTCCTCACCGGCGGCGACCAGCTGCGGCTGTCGACCACGCTGGGCGGGACGTCGGTGGCGCGGCTGCTGCGGCGACGCAATGCCAATGCCGTGCCCATCGCCGGCACCTCCGCCGGTGCCGCGTTCCTGTCCGAGCACATGATCGCGCGTGGCACCGAGGGCCCGACGCCGCGCGCCGACATGGTGGCGCTGGCGCCGGGGCTGGGCCTGACCAACCGGTTCGTCATCGACCAGCATTTCCGCCAGCGCGACCGGCTGGGCCGGCTGCTCACGGCCCTGGCCTACAACCCGTTCGCCATCGGCATCGGCCTCGACGAGGACACGGCCGCCTTCTTCGGGCCCGACGACGTGCTGGAGGTGGTGGGCAGCGGGGCGATCACCGTGGTCGATCCGTCGCAGCTGTCGCACTCCTCGATGGATGCGGCACGGGGCGGCGAGCCCGTGAGCCTGATCGGAATCCGGTTGCACATTCTGGTGAACGGCGATTTGTTCGATGCGGAGACGCGGGAGGCCCGACCCGGCGGCGAGGCCGCCTGAGCGACCTGCCTCGACCAGAATCGCGGGTGCCGCCCGCGCCGGGGACTAGGGAGATCGCCATGAAGATCCTGAGCTCGCAGGTTTACGTCGGACCCAACATCTACGCCCTGTTCCCGGTGATCCGCCTCACCGTCGACCTGGGGGAGCTCGAGGAGTGGCCGACGGAGCGGCTCGGGCCCGCGTTTGTCGACAAGCTGCTCGAGACCCTGCCCGGGCTGCACGAGCACGGCTGCTCCTACAGCGAACCGGGCGGCTTCATCCGCCGGCTGCACGAGGGCGAGGGCACCTGGATGGGCCACGTGCTCGAGCATGTCGCCATCGAGCTGCAGAACATCGCCGGCACGCCGGTGACCTTCGGCAAGACCCGCGGCACCGGCGAGCCGCGGACCTACGACGTGGTCTACGAGTACGAGCAGGCCGAGGTCGGCCTCGAGGCCGGTCATCTGGCGCTGCATCTGCTGCAGTCGCTGCTGCCGCCCGAGCTGAAGCCGGCCGAGGAGTACGACGGCTTCGACTTCCAGCGCCGCCGTGACCGGTTCATCCGCTTCGCCCAGAGCAAGGCTCTCGGCCCCAGCACGGCCTCGCTGGTGGCCGCCGCGGAGAAGCGCGACATCCCCTGGTTGCGGCTCAACGGCCAGAGCCTCATCCAGCTCGGCCATGGCCGGTTCCAGCAGCGGATCCAGGCCACCATCACCAGCCGCACGCCGCACATCGCGGTCGAGCTGGCTTCCGACAAGGAGGAGACCTGCAGGCTGCTCGGCGATCTCGGCCTGCCGGTGCCGAAGCAGCGCATGGTCTACGACGCCGAGGACGCCGTCAGCGCGGCGCGGCGGATCGGCTACCCCGTGGTGGTCAAGCCGCTCGACGGCAATCACGGCCGCGGCGTCAGCATCCGGCTGACGGAGCCCGAGCAGGTGGAGAAGGCGTTCGCCGTCGCCCGCGAGCACAGCCGCGCGGTGCTGGTCGAGAGCTTCCTGGAGGGGCTGGACCACCGTCTCCTGGTGATCAACGGCGAGCTGATCGCCGCCTCCAAGCGGATGCCGGGCCACGTGGTCGGCGATGGCAGGAGCACGGTGGGCGAGCTGGTCGACGTCGTGAACCAGGACCCGCGCCGTGGCGTCGGGCACGAGAAGGTGCTGACCAAGCTCGAGTTCGACGAGCAGGCCGAGCGCATGCTGGCCAAGGTCGGCTACGACAAGTCGACCGTGCCGCCCGAGGGAGAGATCGTCTATCTGCGGGCCACTGCCAACCTGTCGACCGGTGGGACCGCGATCGACGTCACCGACATCATCCACCCCGACAACCGGCAGATGGCGATCCGGGCCATCCGGGCGCTGGGCCTCGATGTCGGCGGGGTCGACTTTCTGAGCCCCGACATCACTCAGTCCTACAAGGACGTCGGCGGCGGCATCTGCGAGTGCAACGCCGCCCCGGGCTTCCGCATGCACGTGGCGCCCAGCGAGGGCACGCCGCGCGACGCCGCCGGGCCGGTGATCGACATGCTGTTCCCGCCCGGCAGCCAGGCGCGCATCCCGATCTGCGCCATCACCGGCACCAACGGCAAGACCACGACCTCGCGCATGGTCGGCCACATCATGAAGCTGGCCGGGCACCGGGTTGGGCTCGCCAGCACGGACGGCGTCTATATCGACGGCGACCTCACGGTGAAGGGCGACATGACCGGGCCGGTGGCGGCGCAGATGATCCTGCATGATCCCACCATCGACGCCGCCGTGCTGGAGACCGCGCGCGGGGGGCTCGTGCGCCGCGGCATGGCCTACCGCGCCTGCGACGTGGGGGCGTGCATCAACGTCTCGGGCGACCATCTGGGCCTGGGCGGGGTCGAGACGCTGGAGCAGCTGGCCGAGGTCAAGCGGATCGTGGTCGAGGTGGCGACCGACACGGCGGTGCTGAACGCCGACGACGAGCTCTGCCTGAAGATGGCCGACTACACGACGGCCAAGAATCTCTGCTACGTCACGATGAACCCCCGACATCTGCTGGTGCGCGAGCATATCCGGGCGGGGGCCAGGGCCGTCGTGCTCGAGGACGGGCTGAACGGCCAGCAGATCGTGCTCTACGACAATGGCCGTCACATCCCGCTGCTCTGGACCCACCTGATCCCGGCGACCATGGAGGGCCGGGCGCTGCACAACGTGCAGAACGCGATGTTCGCCACCGCGGTGACGTACAGCCTGGGCAAGAAGCTGGACGACATCCGCCACGGCCTGCGCACCTTCGACACCTCGTTCTTCCAGGCGCCGGGCCGGATGAACGTGTTCAACGAGCACCCGTTCAAGGTCATCCTCGACTACGGCCACAACCCGGCGGCGGTGCGCGCCATGTGCCAGCTGGTCGAGCGCACGCCGGTGCGGGGGCGCAAGATCGCCGTGCTGACCATGCCCGGGGACCGGCGCGACGCCGACATCACCGAGGTGGCCTCGATCGCCGCCGGCGATTTCGACCACTACATCCTCAAGCGCGACGACAATCCGCGTGGCCGCAAGCCGGACGAGGTGCCGAAGCTGCTGGAGGCGGGCCTGCTCGCCGGTGGTGTGAAGCCCGAGCAGATCACGCGCATGGAGGCCGAGACCGAGGCCGTGGACGCGGCGCTCGAGATGGCGCAGCCGAACGATCTGCTGCTGATCTTCGGCGACAACATCACCCGGTGCTGGAAGCAGATCATCTATTTCGGCCGCGACCCGGCAGCGGGCGAGCCCACGAT
>JAPJRA010000391.1 GCA_030824835.1 Geminicoccaceae bacterium
CTCCATCGACCAGCCGAGGCGGCTGCAGGCTTCCTGGAACGCCGACACGTGCGGCACGATCCGCAGCTCGTCGGCCGCAACGTGGCGCTGCAGCAGCCGCCCGATGCCGAACCACAGCGGATCGCCCGTCGCCAGGACGACGACCGGGCGCGGCCGCAGCGCCGTCAGCTCCGCCAGCGTCGCCGAGAGCGGGGATCTCCATGCCAGCCGCTGGCGGCCATCGTCGGGCAGCAGCGCCAGGTGCCTGGCGCCCCCGACCAGCACCTCGGCCGCCGCCAGCGCGTCCAGCGCCGTGCGGCCGAGCCCGTCCAGGCCGTCGGCGCCGATGCCGACGACGGTCAGCCAGGGTCGGCTCATCGGGACTCGACCAGCAGCGCGTTGACCGCCGCCGCCGCCATGGCGCTGCCGCCGCGCCGCCCTGGCAGCGTGATCCACGGGACGTCCAGATCGGCCTCGATCAGCGCCTGCTTGCTTTCGGCAGCCCCCACGAAGCCGACCGGGAAGGCGAGGATGGCGGCCGGGCGCTCGGGCCAGTCGCGCAGCCGGTCGAGCAGGTGAAAAAGCGCCGTCGGCGCATTGCCGATGGCGACGACGGCGCCGGCGAGATGGGGGCGCCAGAGCTCGACCGCCGCCGCGGAGCGCGTCGTGCCGAGCCGGGCCGCGAGCCCGGCCGTCTGTCCGTCGTCGAGCGTCTGCACGATGGTGCACGACGCCGGCAACCGCGCCGCCATCACGCCCGACGTGACCATGCGCGCATCGCCCAGCACCGCGGCGCCGGCCCCCAGCGCGGCTCGACCTGCCGTCGCGGGATCGCCGCTCCAGACCAGCGCGTCGGCGATGTCGGGCATGCCGCAGGCATGCACCAGCCGCAGCACCATGGCGTGGAGCGGCGCCGGAAACCGTTCCAGTGGCACCTCGGCGCGGATGATCGCGAAGGAGCGGGCGTAGATGGAGTCCGGATCGCGCAGATAGTCCGCCATGACGGCCGCGGATCAGCTCCCGCTGCCGTTCTGGCGCTTCAGGTCACCATGATGATGGTGATGGTCGTGGCCGTGCCCATGGTGGCGATGGTGGCCATGATCGTGGTCGTGGTGATGATGGCCGTCCGTGCCGATACCCTCGACATGGTGGTGATGGCTCTCCTGCGGCGCGCCCTGGTCGCGCTCGAAGCCGAGCACCTGGGTGCGGTATTTGCACAGGCCGCAATTCATGTTGACGTCGTCGGCGAGAATCCCGCGGATGCGCTCGACGAAGGTGTCGACCACCAGCGGATGGTCGTCGAGGTAGCGGGCCTGCAGGAACTCGATCTCGGGGTGCCGCGCCGCCACGGCGTCGGCTGCCTCGTAGATCCGCCGCACCAGCACGCCGGTGAACAGGAAATAGGGGAACACCACGATGCGGCGGTAACCCAGCCGGGTGGCGCGCTCGACGGCCACCTCGGTGCGGGGATGGGCGACGCCGGAAAAGCCGATCTCGGCATGCGCGAAGCCCATCCCCTCCCACAGCATCCGCGCCACCTTGGCGACATTGCCGTTGGCGTCGCTGTCCGAGGTGCCGCGGCCGATCACGACGAGGCAGGTCTCGTCGAGGCCGACGTCGCTCTCGGCACGCTGCAGCGCCGCATCGATCCGGTCACGGGCGGCGGCCAGCAGCTTGGCGTCGATGCCGAGGTCGCGGCCCATCTCCAGCCGGACCCCGTGCTCGGCGGCATAGGTGTTGAGCACCGAGGGCACGTCGTTCTTGACGTGCCCGGCCGCGAACAGCATCCCCGGCACGGCCAGTATCCGATCGACGCCCCGGGCCAGCAGCGAATCGAGCCCGTCACGGATGATCGGCCGCGCGAACTCGAGATAGCCCATGGCAACCGGCCACTCGGGCAGCCGTTCGGCCACCCGGTCGACGACACGACGAAACTCGTCGCACGCGGCCTCGTCGCGGCTGCCGTGGCCGCAGATCATCACTCCAATGCCGCTCATGCCGGCGATGCTCCTGAAGACAAGGACGGTTCAGTGGGCCGGCGTAGCGTCGCGACCCAGCCGCTCGAACAGCAGCGCACTGAGCACCCCGAGCGCCGCCCAGAACAGGAAGTTCGTGACGGTGACGGCGACGACGAAACGATGATGCAGGCCCTCGGGAACCAGGGTTTCGGTGTCGGTCGGCTGCGGCGCACCGATCAGGTGCGGTGCCACGATGAGCATGAGCGCCACAACGGCGAGCACGGGCGTCCGGCGGAATGCCAGCAGCCCGAGGCCGGCCGCGGTCGAGGCCGCCGTCAGCGCCCACCAGAGCTGCCGCGGGCCCAGCGGTGCCGCAGGCATTCCCGGCAGCTCGGGCGGCAGCCCGAGCGACGGTGCCAGCATGAACACGGCGAACCCAGCCATGCCCCACATCAGCCCCTGCCGCCAGCCGATGGTGTGGCCCCGCAGCGCGTAGCCGGCGACCAGCAGCATCGCGAAGCCGACGCCGGTGATGACGTTGGCCAGGAGCGTGAACGCGGTGCGCTCGAAGCCGTCCTGCGGTGCCCAGGCCGCGTCGTCGTGCACGTGACCGGCGGGATCGGCGGCAGCGCCGCCGCCATGGTCGTGGACGACGCCGGCACCATGATCGTGTTCGGCGCCGGTGGCGGGCGGCGGCAGCGCCGCCTCGGCCATCTCGAACGTCTCGGCCTCAAGGATCATCGGCACGGTCGACAGATGCTGCATCAGCGTCACCAGCACGCCCGCGAGCAGGCCGGCAATGGCGGCGGCGAACACGATGTTGCGGAACAGGGCCATGGCGCCGGCCCCCTTTAGTGGCAGGGGAAGGCTGCGGAATGGCGCGTATCGTGCGCCGCGTTGTGCAAGGCGGCCATGGGTGCGAAGCCGACGCCGAACAGCAGCACCATGCCCAGCATGGCGGCCAACAGCGCCTGCATGGCGGTGCCGGTGCGCGCGGCTGCGGCTGTCTGGTCGGCGGTCGCGAGTAGCTTGGACGACATGAGGACCCTCCGTTTCGGCCTTCGGCAGCTTCTGCCGTACGGGGAGGGTGAGAGCCGTACGCAGCATTGCCGCCAGCGCCCGGGAGCATGCCCCGACCGCGTGGCGCCACGCCGCCCACCGCACCCACCGGGGCACCCCGCCCGGTTGCGGACACATGACGGCGGCAGGTCTCCTGGCTCGCGGGTCGCTGCGTTCCGGCCCTGCCTTCCCGACCGCGAGGTCAGTGGCTGTGCCGAGCCGAACGCTCGCCGCTCACAGTTGCGGGGGCAGCCGCGGCTTCGGTCCATTGGACCGCACCGCGTTCCCTTTTACTTCCTGGCGGAAACCGACGTCGTCACAACCATGCCGTGCGCGCTGCCGGCGGTCAACGGCGTTGCAGCCGCAGGCCGCTCACCGCCTCGAGCTGCGGTGCCAGCGCCGGCGTGCAGGCGATGGCGCCGCCCTTGCCCAGAAGCCCGTGGTCGTGGACGAAGTCGCTGGCCACGCCGCCGGCCTCCTCGACCAGGACCAGCCCAGCCAGCGCATCCCACGATGAGCATTGCAGCGTGGCGAAGCCGTCGCACCGCCCGTCGGCGACCCAGCAGAGCTGGATGGCCGTCGAGCCGGCACGCCGGTGCTCGAAGCCGTGCGCCAAGGCAGCGTCGACCATGCGGATGTAGGTGTCCCTGCTCTGCCTGAAGCTGTAGGCCAGCGCCAGGCAGGACGTGTCGACGGTGGGATTGCCCGACACCCGGATCGCCGCACCGTTGCGAAAGGCGCCGCCGCCGCTGCGGGCCACGAACATCTCGTCGTGGACCGGGTCGTAGGTGAGGCCGATTACCGTCCTGCCGTCGACCACGTAGGCCGCGACCACGCCCCAGCAGGGGATGCCCTTGAGGAAGTTGAAGGTGCCGTCGATCGGGTCGAGCACCCAGGTCCGTGTGGCGTCGCCGCCGCCGCCGCCTTCCTCGCCCAGCACCGCATCGCCCGGAAAGAGCTTCGCGAGCTCGGCGCGGATCAGATCCTCCACGGCGCGGTCGGCGATGCTGACCAGATCCTGCTGGCCCTTGTGCTCGATCGCGAGCCCCGCCCGGTCGTTGAAATATTGCAGTGCCAGCTTGCCTGCGGCGCGGATGACGGGTGTGGCCGCTTCCAGGCGGTCGTCGAGTTCCTGTGCCTTCATGGTTCTTTTCCCGGGTTGAGGCGGAGGCGAAGCAGCGTGATGCGACGCAGGTCGCTGGTGTTGCGGACCGCACGTTCCAGCGCATCGGGCTCGGTCAGCAGGACGACCAGGCGGCGCGCGCGGGTGATGGCGGTATAGAGCAGGTTCCGCCGCAGCATCCGCCCGTGCTGGCGCAGCAGCGGGACCACGACGGCCGGATACTCGGAGCCCTGCGCCTTGTGCACGGTGACGGCATAGGCCACCGCCAGCTGGTCGATCTCGTCGCCGACATAGCTCAGGCGGCGGCCGTCCAGCGTGGCCTCGACCGTCTGCGTGCGGGGGTCGATCCCGGTGATGCGGCCGACGTCGCCATTGTAGACGTCGCGCTCATAGTCGTTCTCCAGCTGCATCACCTTGTCGCCAAGGGCTAGCCGGCTGTGGCCGCGCGTCAGCACCAGAGGCGGGTCGGGGTTGAGCCTGGACTGCAGCAGCTCGTTCAGGGCCTGGGTGCCCATGACGCCGCGGTTCATCGGCGTCAGCACCTGCACGTCGTTGACCGGGTCGAGCCCGAACCGCTCGGGAATGCGGGACATCACCAGCTCGAGCAGCTTGGCC
>JAPJRA010000392.1:0-661 GCA_030824835.1 Geminicoccaceae bacterium
GGTTGGGGCGTGCGCGGTGGGGCGGCGGGGCGGCTCTTGGGTTCAGACGTGCATTTCGACGTTTCCTCGATCCAGGCGACGGGGCGGTTGCGTAGGACGCGGAGCGCGCGGAGGGCGGCACCCAGGTCGCGGTCGAGGCGGGCGCCGTAGCGGGCGAAGGCGAGGAGGCGCTTGACGGATACATCGCTAGGCGGAGATTCCGCCTCGGCGGCGGCCAGGGCCTTGAGCTCGATGGCTCGCAGCAGTTGCTGGCGGCGCATGCCGGCGACCAGCTCGCCGGCCCAATGACGCTCATAGGCGTCGCGCGGGCCCCAGTCGTTGGCGACGGCCCGGCTGAGCAGGACCAGCTCCTGAGCGTCCTCACCTGGAAGGGGCGTGTGGGTGGCGGCGTCGGCGAAGGGTGAGGGAGTGTCGGGCACGGGCAGGCTCCTGGAGTAGGGGTAGCTCGCCAGATCATCGCGCACTGGCTGATTCAGATCAAGGATTATGATCCCATTACGGTTCCATCGATCCGCTGGCAATGCACACTGCGCTGCGCATCGACAGATTGGCGGCGGGACGGGCAGGTTGCGGGCAGGGCCCGATTCAAGGCGTGGCCCCGGTCGAACCTTGGTTCGCCGGGGCCAACTGCAGGACCGCTCGATGAGCGGCTCACCAGAGC
>JAPJRA010000392.1:671-4733 GCA_030824835.1 Geminicoccaceae bacterium
CCAGAGCGGGATCTCAGGGAGCCGTCGGGATATGCTGGTCCGACAGGGTCTCGAGGTAGGCGACGATCGCATCCTCCTCGGCATTCGTCAGGCCGAGGTTGCCCAGCAGGCCGAGCGTTCCGGCATCAAAGCCATTGTCGAATTCCGGGCGCGGCCAGCAATTGTTGGCCAATGCTTCGGCCGCCGTGGCATCGACGAGCCCCACGGTCTCGCAGGAGGGAAGAGCCGTGCGCGTGTTGTAGAAATGGACGACCGTCTTCAGGTTCTTGGCCCAGCCATTGTGGAAGTAGGCCTTCTGATCTTTGTTGGGGCCCTGTCCCAGCGCCACGTTGCGCATGGTGGGCGTCCGGTTGAAGCCCTTCTGCACCAGGCTGAGATTGGCCACGTGCTCGGCGAGCCCGGTTTTCTCGCCTTTCGCCACGCCGGGGATCTGCCGATTGAACGGCACGCCGATATGGTGATAGCGGTGGTCGCTGTAAAGCTGCTTGGGATTGACGCCGGTCGGATCCGCGGGCGGCCCGAAGCCGGCGACCTGGTCAGGCAGGCCGTTGTGGCAGGCAGCGCAGCCCCCCTTACCGTAGAACAGGTCGTGACCGAGATTTTCCTGAGCGGTGAAGCCGTCGAGGGGAAACAGCTTGTCACCGTCGGCGGCCAGCGCCTTGTCACGTTTCGAGCTGAACGACGCCACGTCCTCGGACTCCTGCCAAGCCCCGAGTGCCAGTGCGAGCAGTTTGAAGCTGCCGTGGACACCGGGATCCTGGCAGTTGATAGGCTGACCAAAGGCCTCGTCGAACAATTTTTTGTATTTGGCGGTCTTCACCTGCTGGCAGGTCTTCTTCTCGCCTGCGTTCTGCTCGACCCCGGGTGCGAACGGGTTGAGCGCCTGGTCGGCGGTGGGACCCAGGTACTTCTCGTATTCAGCCCGTTTCGCTGCCGGGATATCGTTGGGCGTGATGGTGTCGCTTACGGCACCGACATCGCCGGCATTCGGTACCGGACAAGGACCGCCGGGATTCTTGCCGCAGCCCTCGGCGCGACCGTTCCAGAAATTGCCGCCCGCGAAGCCCGGGAGGAACGGGGGGAAGCCTGCCGCGGTCTGAAAGACCGGGACCTGGCTGCCATAATTGCTGTTGGGCGGCTTGATGTTGCCGAACCGGTGCGGCTTCGCGCCCGGCGCCACGACCGTGGTCTGGTTGACCTTGGCGTCCGGGAACGTCCAGCCCTTCTTCGGGTCGTGGCACGAGATGCAGCCTTGCCTGTTGCCCGGTGTCGACAGACTTGTGTCGAAGAAGATATTCTTGCCCAAGCTCTCAAGCGCGTTCAACTCGACCGCCTCAGCCAATCTCGGCAATGCCAGCAGAGACATTGTCGCGATTGATGTAATGGCAAGTAAATGCCCTCGTGACCTGATCATTCTGTCCCTCCGCGCGCCGAGCTACATCATGACATGTCGTTAGGATGCGCCGGCATTGTCTCTTCAAAGCCGATGTCGGTTGTTTACTTCGTGTCATCAGCTTGAAGGCATTCGAACTTACGAAATTTTTACTGAATGTAAACTGACATTTTATAGAAATTTACTCTAACTGTAATTGATTCTATTTAGACATCAAGGTGCATTCAAAGTGTCCATTCATCTCTGAATTGATTGACTTGGCTAATCAGTCAATTGAGCCGATATCCATACGATCACTAATAGTGTTTGATCAGGTCTCCATCCGCCCGGACCGTTTGTCCGGCGGGCTGGGTCGGTCCAGGCGGCGAGCAGGGTGGAATCGCGATGGCACAGGCGGCACTCAGGCTCGCGGCCAGGGATCCTGGTGAGAAGCTGGCGGACCGTTGGGCGCTACGCCGGCGGGACGGGGGTGCCGGCGCTGATGGCGGCGACGGCGAAGCTGTTCTCGAGCAGGCGCAGATGGGTGATCTGGCCGCCGCCCAGGATGGGCTGGACCTCGAAGCGCCGCCGCTTGAGCAGGGCCGCCGAATTGCGCACGAGTCTCTGGGCGGTGCTGCCCTGCCGGCGCCCGGGCCAGGGCAGCACCGCCGCCGTGCGGCGTCAGCGGCTCGTGGGCATGCGGATGGGCTCGCCCTAGCCCACGCTCGCGCCCCTACGGGACCTGCGCGCCCGTGACCGGCAGGAGCACCGCGTAGAGGCTGGTCGTGCCGCAGATGTAGAGGCGGTTCCTCTTCACCCCGCCGAAGCAGACATTGGCCACGACCTCGGGCACCAGGATCTTGCCCAGCAGGTCGCCGGCGGGGTTGAAGCAGTGGACGCCATCGCCGGCGCTGCTCCAGACGTTGCCGGCCGTGTCGAGGCGGAAGCCGTCGAACAGGCCGGCGTCGCAGGTGGCGAAGACGCGGCTCTTCTTCAGCTTGCCCTTGTCGCTGACGTCGAAGGCGCGGATGTGGCGAGGGCCGTCCGGGTCGTGGGAAGCGCCGGTGTCGGCGATATAGAGGATCTTCTCGTCGGGCGAGAAGGCGATGCCGTTGGGCTTGACGAAGTCGTCGGCGACGACGCGCAGCTCACCGGTGGCGGGATCGAGGCAGAAGACGTGGCAGGCGCCGTACTCGGGCTCGGCCTTCCAGCCCTCGAGGTCGGAGAGGATGCCGTAGGACGGGTCGGTGAACCAGATCGTGCCGTCGGACTTGACGACGACGTCGTTGGGCGAGTTGAGCCGCTTGCCGTTCCAGTTGTCGACGAGGCAGGTGACCGTGCCGTCGAGCTCGGTGCGGGAGACCCGCCTGCCGCCATGCTCGCAGGAGACCAGGCGGCCCTCCATGTCGCGGGTGTGGCCGTTGGTGTTGCCGCAGGGCTGGCGATAGACGCTGGTGGTGCCGGCGAGGCCGGTATGGTCCGGCGTGAAGCGCATGATGCGGTTGTTGGGGATATCGCTGAACAGCAGGAAGTCGCCGTCGCGGAAGTAGACCGGGCCTTCCGCCCAGGCGGCACCGGTCCACAGCTTGTGCAGCCGCATGTTGCCGTTGACCAGCCGCTTGAAGGCGGGGTCGAGGTGGAGATACTCGCTGACGCCGTCAGCCATGGACTTGCCTCCCGTTTGTTGTTCTCGGCCCCTGGTCAGCCCAGCGGCTCCACCTGCGGCGCGGTGTCGCCCGGGAACCGGACGCGGTAGCGCCCGTCGCTGCAGGTGAGGATCCACACCGCCTCGTCCGGGCGGCTCGCCGCCTCGTCGCGCTCGGCCAAAACGACCTTCGTGCAGGCGTGGCCGCGGTCGCGCACGGCGTCGGCCACGACGCCGGCGGCGTCAGCATCCTGCGCGCGCGGCCCCGAGCCGGGCGCCGGCGTCGCCAGCACGGCCGCCAGGGCGACCCAAAGATGCGGCTTCAGGCTCATCGGCGCGGCCTCCTGGGCACTCAGATCGCCACCTTCATCATCTGCAGCAGCGAGGGCGTGACGTTGCCGGTGGTCGGCAGCCCGCGCGACTTCTGGAACTCGGCCACGGCCACCGAGGTCGCCGGGCCGTTCTGGCCGTCGATCGGGCCGGTGTAGAGGCCCAGGACCGTCAGCATGCGCTGGGCGGTGGTCACGTCGGCCGGCGCGTTGACCGGCCCGCCCTGGCCTTTTGCCTCGCCCCACTGGTCGTAGAGGTTCTGGCTCTCGAGCTCGCGGTTGACCGCTTCCTGCTGGGCCAGCTGGTTCTGCGTGTAGCTCAGCTCCTGCGACTGGGCCTGCTGGGTCTTGTGCTCGTTGTAGGCGCTGGTGCCGAGCAGGCCGCCGATGCCGCCGATCAGGGCGCCGCCCAGGATCGCCGCGGTGTTGTCGTGGCCGCCGGCGAGCAGGCGGCCAGCCAGCGCCCCGGCACCGGCGCCGCCGAGGGCACCCGCCACGGGCGAGATCTCGCCGCTGCCGGCGGGCTCGCCGAAGCTCTCCCCGCCGCCGCCCTGCTGGCAGCCGGCCAGCGCCAGGCCCAGCGCCATGACGCAGAGGGTGCGGATCGGTCGCGTGCGCGTCATCTCAGTTCAACCCGTCGAAGGCGATCATCTCGTCGACCAGCACGCAGCCGCGCCCGGTCGTGTCGGCCGTGTGGAAGTCGACCTCCTTGACCT
>JAPJRA010000393.1 GCA_030824835.1 Geminicoccaceae bacterium
CCGATCTGGGTAACCTTCGCCCGGGCGATGATCCCGTTCATCGGCCTGCAGGCCGAGCTGGTGGCAGCTCATGTCGCCGGCTGGCCGGCGAAGCCGCGCCGGGTGCTCGACATCGCCGCCGGCCACGGGATGTTCGGGATCAAGCTGGCGGCGGCGGTGGAGGAGGCGGCGATCACCGCGGTCGACTGGCCCAACGTCCTCCAGGTCGCGCGGGAGAACGCCGAGGGCGCGGGCTTGGGCAGCCGTTATCATCTTTGTCCCGGCAGCGCGTTCGACGTCGAGTGGGGCAGGGACTTCGATCTGGTGATGCTGCCCAACTTCCTGCATCACTTCGACCAGGAGACCTGTGTCGCCGTGCTGCGCCGCGTGCGCGCCAGCCTGGCACCGGGCGGCCGTGCCTTCGCCGTCGAGCTGGTGCCCGACGCCGGCCGGGTGTCGCCGCCGATGCCGGCGATGTTCGCCTTCCTGATGCTGGCGACGACGCCGAGCGGCGACGCCTACACCGCCGACGAGTACGAGACGATGGCGCGCGATGCGGGCTTCGGTGGCATCACGCTGACGCCACTTCCACCCACGCCGCACACCATCGTCGAGTTCGTCCAGGCGACCGACTAGCGGATGCCGGCCTCGATCAGCGGCACCAGCTCGCCGATGGTCTGCGGGGTGACCACGCCGGCCCCGGTGTTCAAGGACAGGCCCGGCATCTTGTAGGACTTGGTCAGCACGCACTGCAGGACCGGCATGAAGCCCTGCAGGTAGAGCAGCTGGTCCAAAGTCACGCTGACATAGCCGCTCTGCAGCCCGTCGATGGTCGAGGGGGCGAGGTCGATGCCGCCGACGGTGACATCGCCGGGCCTCTTGCCGGCCTTCTTCAGCACGTCCGCGAGCACGCCGGTGATGCCGCCATGCTGGGTGCCGATGGCCTTGAGGTCGGGGTGGGCCTGGACGTAGGCCGCCAGCACCGGCACCGCCAGCGAGGCGTCGCTGTTGGCCTCCTGGGTGATCTCGAGCCGGTCGACCTGGAGCCCGGCCTTCTCCAGCGTGTCGGCCAGGCCCTTCTCGGACTGGCCACGCTCGGCCTGGCTGAACACGCCGTAGACCATGGCCTCGTCGCCGGATTTCAGCTTGCCGACCTCGATCATCCGCTCGGCGGTGAGCTGGCCGCCCGCATAGAGGTCCACACCGGCATAGCCGAAGCCCTTGGGCCCATAGGCCGCTTGCAGCTCCGACAGCGGCGCGTTGCCGTCCGTGACGATGACACCCTGGTCGAACGCCTGCTTGACCAGGTCGGCGAAGGCCTCGTTGCCGGGATGGCCCATGATCGCGATGCAGGAGGGCTTGGCGGCCAGGGCCTGCTTGAACTGCTCGATCATCTTCTCGGGCGCCCAGCCGGAGAACTGCTCGTTGAGCGCATCGACGCCCAGCGCCTTGGCCGCGGCGGCGGCACCGGTCTGCCGGGCGAGGGTGGCGCCGTCGCCGGCATTGCCGCCCATCTGCATGTAGATGGTGACGCCCTTGCCCGGCACCGGCACGTCGGCGGCAAGGGTGGGGCCTGCGGCAAGCGCCGTGGCGGCGGCGGTGGCCAGAAGTAAGGAGCGCATGGTTTCTTGAACCTCCCTTGGGGATGTCAGAACCGCCGCAGGCGCTGGAGAAGAGTTGCCCGTCGCTGCGGCTCGTCGACGAGCAGATAGAAGACGATGGCGGCCAGGAAGACGAGACCCTGCACCGTGCGTACCCAGGCACCCGTCAGGCCGGAGGCCACCAGGCCGGCCTCGATCATGCCGATGATCATGCAGCCGAACACGGTGCCGATCAGGGTGGCCCGGCCGCCGAAGATCGAGGTGCCGCCGATCAGCACCGAGGCGATGGCGGTGAGCAGGTAACCCTGGCCCTGGTTGCCGAAGAAGTTCCTGTTCTCCAGGGTCAGCAGCATGGCGGCGAGGGCACCGAGAGCGCCCATCAGGCAGAACAGCTTGATCTTCTCGCGGACCACGTCGATGCCGACGACCCGGGCGACGTCGTTGCTGTCGCCGATGAACAGCACGTGCTCGCCGAACCGGTGCCGGTTCAGGACGAACCAGAGAAAGATCACGATCAGCGCCGTCCACAGCGCCTGCGCCGAGAGCTGGTTGAGCCACCAGGACGGGTCGTCGCTGAAGGTGGGCCGGCCGACCATGACCTGCCAGACGGACGAATCCTCGGCACCGCGCAGCGCATAGGACTTGCCGCCGGACAGGACGGTGGCCATGCCCGACCAGAAGAACTGCGTCGCCAGCGTCGCGATGAAGGACGGGATGCCGATCACCGCCACCAGCACGCCGTTGACGAAGCCGATCAGGAGGCCGCTGGCCAGCGCGATCAGGACGGCGAGCCAGCCCAGCTCGTACTCCTTGAACAGGAGCGCGAAGACGAAGCCCGAGAACGCGATCACGGAGGGGAAGGAGAGATCGATCTCGCCGGCGCAGATGACGAAGGTCAGCCCCACCGCCAGCAGCACCAGCGGCGGCAGGGTCGAGAGGAACGTGGTGTAGATGTTGGGGGCGAGGAACACGGTGGGCGCCGTGGTCATGAACAGCCCCAGCAGCAGCACGAACACGATGATGATCGGCAGCCCCTCGAGGCGGGCGAGCCGGCGCAGCGGCGATGGGGTGCGGGTCATGCTCAGCGCTGCCGCTGCAGGCCGATCAGATAGCCCGTGAGCTCGGCCACGGTCAGCTCCCTGGGCTCGAGCTGGGCCACGATCCGGCCGCGGTCGACGATCACCAGCCGGTCGGCCACGGCGTGAACGTGGGCGAGATTGTGCTCGATGTAGACGCAGGCCCGGCCGCTGGCCTTGATCTGGGCGACGAAGTCCAGGACCTTCTTGACCTCCTTGACCGCGAGCGCCGCCGTCGGCTCGTCGAGCACGATGAGATCGGCGTCGAAATGCATCGCCCGGCCGATGGCGATGCCCTGGCGCTCGCCGCCGGACAGCTCCTTGACGGTCGAATCGGCGCCGATGCCGACGCCGCGAAAGCCGATCGCACGCTTCAGGATGTCGTCGGCGATGGCCTTCTCGGCCTTCACGTCGATGAAGCCCCAACGGTTGGTGATCTGGCGGCCGACGAAGAAATTGCGCCACAAGGGCTGCTGCTCGCCCAGCGACCGGTCCTGGTAGACGGTCTCGATCGCCAGCTCGTGCGCCATGCGCACCGAGTAGTCGTCGAGGTCGAGCTGCTGGTCGCGGACCCAGATCCGGCCGGCGGTGGGCTTCAGCACGCCGGTCATGACCTTGATCAACGTCGACTTGCCGGCACCGTTGTCGCCGATCAGCCCCACGATCTCGTTGCGGCCGATGGCGAGGTCGATGTCGCGCAGTGCCTGCACCGCGCCGAATGCCATCTGCACACCCTCGAGCCGGACGACGTGAGCATAGTCAGCGTGCTCGGGCGGGTTGGTCCGCGCCTGTGCCGCCATCTGGCCCCCCTTGGCACTTTTATCGGCCATGTGACAGCGCCTGAGCCCGCGGCCTTTGTCAAGCGGGCGGCCCCGTCGGCCTTCGCGCCGCAGGCCGCCGCCCTTGCCACCCATGCCCGCCGGGCCGATAACGCGGGACGCCGTTGGCGACAAAGAGCCGAGGAGGGGCCGGCCGTGAGTGTGCTGTTCTATACCCATCCGGTCGCCATGCAGCACGATGCCGGGCCGGGCCATCCGGAATCGCCCTTGCGGATCAAGGCGATCCTGAAGGCCGTGGATGAGGCGTCGATCGCCGGGCTGGAGCGGCTGGAAGCACCGCTGGCGACGCTCGAGCAGGTGCAGCGGGTGCATCCGGAGCGCTACACCAGCCGCATGCTGTCGTCGGTGCCGAAGCAGGGCTATGTCAGGGTCGATTCCGACACGGTGCTGTGCCCGCATACCGGCGAGGCGGCCCTGCGCGCGGCGGGCGGCGCCTGTGCCGCGGTCGACGCGGTGATGGCGGGGCCGGTGCGCCATGCGTTCTGCGCCATGCGCCCGCCCGGCCACCATGCCGAGGCCATGGAGGCCATGGGCTTCTGCGTCTTCAACAACGTGGCCGTGGCCGCGATGCAGGCGCGGGCGGCGCACCATCTGTCGCGGATCGCCATTTTCGACTTCGACGTGCATCACGGCAACGGCACGCAGGCCATCTTCTGGGACGACCCGGACACGCTCTATGTCTCGACCCATCAGGCACCGCTCTACCCGGGCACCGGCCTCGCGTCCGAGCGCGGCATCAAGGGCAATATCCTGAACCGGCCGCTGCCGCCCGGCAGCGGCAGCGCCGCATGGCGGATGGTGGTCGAGCACGACGTGCTGCCGACGATTGGCCGCTGGCGACCCGAGCTGATCCTGATCTCGGCCGGCTTCGACGCCCATGCCGACGACCCGCTGGCCAGCATGGCCCTCGTGGAGGAGGATTTCGCCTGGGTCACGCGCGAGCTGTGCGTGCTCGCCGACCGGCATGCGCAGGGGCGGATTGTGTCGCTGCTGGAGGGCGGCTATGACCCGCCGGCATTGGCGCGCAGCGTCGTGGCGCACCTGCAGGTGCTGACGGAGAGCTGACCGTATGGCGGAGCCTTTCATCGGCCCCGGGATCGACGCCGAGGACGGGAGCGTGGCGCAGATGAGCTTCGAGGAGGCATTGGCCGAGCTCGAAGGCATCGTGCAGAAGCTAGAGCGGGGGCAGCTCGACCTGGAAAGCTCGATCCAGGCCTACGAGCGGGGTACCGCCC
>JAPJRA010000394.1 GCA_030824835.1 Geminicoccaceae bacterium
GCCCAGGACAGGTAGGGGAACGAAGGGCACGGCGCAAGCAAGAGGCCAACGGGCATGGAGCAGATCATTGCGGATATCGGCCTGCCTGATCTTCTTGCCCCCGCCTTCTTCCTGCTGTGCTGGGTCGGCTACGCCGTTCTGGCCGACGGGCCGATCGGCTCCAGCCGCTCGCTGATGCGCAGGATGCATGAGCACCGACGATTGTGGATGCGCCGCATGCTCAGCCGCGACAACCGTATCGGCGACATGCAGGTCGTCAACATCCTGGCTCAGAGCAATGCCTTCTTTGCCTCAACATCGTTGCTGATCATCGGTGGCTGCTTGGCAATCCTGGGCTCGCGCGATCAGGCATTGGCAATATTGAACGAGATCCCCACCGTGGGCGGCAAGCCGCCGCTGGTCTGGGAGCTTAAAGTCATGCTGTTGGTCAGCCTCTTCGTTTATGCGTTTTTCAAGCTCACTTGGTCCCTGCGGCAGTTCAACTACGTGGCAATCCTGATCGGCGCCGCCCCGTCCCCGGACGCGGCACCCTCCGCCGATGCTCTTGCCTATGCCGACAACGCGGCCGAGGTAGCCAGCCGCGCCGCCGAGCATTTCAACAAGGCATTGCGGACATTCTATTTCGGGCTGGCGGCACTCAGCTGGTTCCTGCAGCCGTACTTGTTCATGGTGCTGACGGCGCTGGTGGTACTCGTTGTCTACCGCCGGGAGTTTCAGTCGCACACGCTGGACACTCTCGGTCAGGCGGGAAGCGCAATTCCGGGTGGGTGAGCCTACGTCTCGGGTTGCAGTCCCTGCTCCATGGCCTCGCAATATGTCACCAGGGTCGGGAAGTCCTCGGTGATCCGCTTGAGCTCGGTCTCGAACGGCACGTAGAGCACGTTGGCGAGGAAGGCGTAGGCCACGGCATCGATCGTGGTCAGCTGCTCGCCCATGAGAAATGGGCGATCGGCAAGATAGTCCGCCAGTGCAACCAGATCGAGACGTGCCATAGCGTAGATTTCACCCGGCCGGTGCCGCGCCATACCCTGCGCCTCCAGGATCTGTCGGACCCGGCGGCGGTAATGGCTGGCGGCGAGGCGGCTGACCGGAAAGTGCAGCCGACCGAAGAAGGCAGGCGCCAGGGTCGACCAGCCCGCTTCGTCGATCCAACGGCTGTAGACCAGGGCGAAGTAGAAATGCTCTTCCAGGAGCCGTTGCAGGGCCAGCGCCTCGGCCCGGTCGCGCGGCGACAGCCCGGCGTCCGGATCGATGCCGCGGGTCGCCTTGAGGTGCTCGACGATCAGCGTCGTGTCGCCGATCAGGCGGCCATCATCACGGATATAAGGGAGCTTGCCCTTAGGAGCCCGGCGCAGGTTCGTGCTGGGCTCGACGGTATAAGGGATGTCGGCCAGCCGCAGCCAAGCCTCCAGCTTGAGACCAAAGGGACTCACATTGCGCCCCCATACATCGGGGAACTGCACCACCACGACGGGCGTCGTCAACGACGCCGCGGGGATGCGTGGGCCGATCGCGTGCGCGGTCTCCGCCAGCGCCGGTTCCACATCCGTCATACCGTTATCCCATCGACTTGGCCGCCGAGCCAAAATGGCCCTACCGCACCTAGCGGTCCAGCTGGAAGCACCTCGCCGCCCTTCAGCGCCGCTTGCAGTCTTCGAGACGCGTATAGCAGGCATCCAACCCGAAATAGTCCCGCGGGCGACAGGTTAGCACCAAAATCTGCAGGTCCTTTGCCGCCCGCTGCAGGATCGTCTTCATGATCTCGAAGCGTCCTTGATCGGCATAGACCAACGCGTCATCTAGAATGAGGCATGGCGGCTCGCCCTCCCGCTCGGCCAGCAGCGAGGCCACCCCAAGGCGCACCAGGATCGCGATCTGCTCGCGCGTGCCGACGCTCAGGCTGTCGAACGGTTCCTCGACACCGGCGCGCACCACGCCTTTGGGGACGAGGCTATGCGGATCGAGCACCGGCGCCGCATCTCCGAAGAGCCGCCTGAGCCAGGGTTCCAGGCGAACTGAGACGGGAGCCAGCAAAGCTTGGCGATCGGCCCGCAGAGACTGCTCCATCGCCTCGTGCAGCTTCTTCCAAGCTAACGCCTCCCGGCGCAACTGGTTCAGATCCGTCACGGCTTGGGCGAGGCAGTCTGACTGCTCGTTCAATCTTTCTCCGAGGCCATCCTCGCCCACGGCGCGAAGCTCGCTCTCGATCTCGACGATCAGACGCTGTCGTCTGATGCGCTCGGCCTCCAGCTGGTCGATCTCGCGATCCGCCATCCTCAGGCGTGCCGTGATCGTCTCGCTGTCGGCGAGCTGAAGCTCACGACCAAATCGCTCCACCTCGCCCTCGAGTTGGAGGCAGGCGTCGCGAGCAGCGGCAACCGAGGCGGCCAGCACGGTGTCGCTGCGCTCGGACTCGTCATGCTCCAGCTGCGTGCGCGCCGTTGTGATCACAGCTTCCAATCGACGGCCTTCCTGATCAGCCAAAGCCACTCGCTCGCGGGCCGCGACGGCCCGCGTCTCGGCTTGCCGCAGTGTCATCAGCGCCGCCTCGGCGGCATGACGCAGCATAGCCACCCGCTCTACCGCCGTTGCGACAGCTGTTGCCGCCTGGGTTGGGTCCGAATCAACGGCTTGGTCGCCAGCGCAAGCCGCACGAAGGGCGTTGACCCGTGCCACAAGCTCGTCGATGGATGCAAAGCCTGCAGCCTCGACAGCTGCGGCCATACGGGAACGCGCCGTCTCGACATCGCGTGCCAAGTTGCTACGCACGGCGGCACACTGCTCAGCTTCCGCCAGAGTACAGGCTCCGGCGCGGCTCAGCGCCTCCGCCAGAGCATCGGATGCCGCCGCCAACGCCGCGCGACGGGTGGCAATGTCGGCTCCGCCGGGAGTCACAACCACCTCGCCCCAGCCCTGCAGTTCCAGCGTGGTACGGTCCGTCAGCTCCAGAGCAGCTGGCCCGGCCAGTGTGTGGCCGTCCTTGACCGCCGTACGACCGGGTGCCGGCCTTAGCTCCACCGTCGTCGCAGCGGCCGTCAGCGCCGCGGTGGTGCTGTCGTAGACCCGCTGCGCATCGCGAGCGGCAATTATGCGTTGCTCGGTCGCCGGATTGGCCTCGAGCTCGCCACGCAGTCTAGTGGCATCGTCTGCCGCTTCGCGGGCGTTGGCGAGGCTGGTTTCCAACCGTCGCAAATCCAGCGCGCGGTCGATCGTGTGTGCCACGCGTCGGCGGCGGTCGACCTCGGCGTCGGCCGCCTTTGCTGCGCTACGAGCTTGCTTCTCGGCCAGCTCCGCGGCGCTGCACACGTCGGTGGCCGCTGCCAGCATGGTGCGCAACTCCGCGAGTTCTCGTACGGACTGACACAGTGCGGCAACGTCCGCTGCCAGGGACTCGCGGCAGCGTCGGCGCTGCGTCGCTGCCGCCTCGGCCTGCGCGAGGATGGCCCGGCCCGCTTTCAAGCGTTCGATGGCTAGGTTGCTCTGCCGCTCCATGGCGGCAATGCCTTCCAGTCGCTGGCGTGCCTCGACACGCCGCCGCGTCGCCTGCGCCAACGCTTCTGCCTCGGCGGCGTGGCGGCCGGCATCCCGCAGCCGCGCCAGACGTTCTTCCCTGTCCGTCATGTCGGCCACGCGGGCACGCAGGGCCACCACCTCGGCCTGCAGCGCAGCATGCCGCTCGCCTGCTTCCTTGAGGATGCCCTTCTCCTTGAAGGTCGGGGTCCAGAACCGGTCGCAGCGCTGCCTGATGGACACCATGAGCCTGGCCGCGTCGGCCCCACCGACGACCGTATCGAGCTCGTCCGCAACCGCCGCGGCGATTCGGTCGCGGCCGGTGGTCAAGGCGGAGAACCCATTGAAGCTCGTGGCCTGGTCGACCCAGAACAGTGCCGCGAGCCCCTGATGCTCGGCGCGCCCTTCGGTACGGCCCTGGCGTCGCTGAAAGCGGAGCAGCTCGAGCAACCGATCTTCGGCGGCATCGCCGGTGAGCCGCTGGTCGCCGACGGTCAACTCCACCGCGCCCCGCCGAAACACCTTGCGCAGCTTCCAGTCCTGACCGGCGGCAAGAAAGTCGACCTCCACCTCCGGTACCAGGCTCGTACCCATGGGAGCCATCGCCTCCCGCACGGTGCCGCCGACGGTATGGTGTTCGAACAACGCACATTTGAGGGCTGCCAGGAGGGTCGATTTACCCTCCTCATTGTCGCCGGAGATAATGGTCAGGCCATCGCCGATCTGGTCCAGCAGCACCGGTCCCTGCAGCTTACGGAAATGGCGGACGGCCAGCCGGCGCAGCCTCATGCCCGACGATCCCGGGCGTGCGCCTCGGCATAAAGAAAGCGCAAGGCAAGACGGGCGGAAGCGCGCTCCTCGTCCGAACCGATCGCAGCCGCCTCCTGGAGCGCGCGTGCAGCTGCTGCCGTCACCGGCATATCCATGAGGCCGGCCAGATCGCGGTCGTCGGGCTCGGTTGCCAGACCATCCTCGATCACGTCCAACCAGACCACCTCGCCCGCCGCGCGCTCCAGGGCGATATCGAGCGCGGTCCGCGCGGCGAGGCAAGCGACACCGCCGAGGCGGAGGCGCAGCAAGGCGCGATGGCGCTCGGCCGGCGCCGGCAGGAGACGGTCCACGGCTGCATCGATGTCGCCGGCGTCAAGACCCGTGACATCGAGCTCGAGCGCCTGCCAGCGATACGTGGCGGTGGGGATGCGTTCGATGCGCGCCGGTG
>JAPJRA010000395.1:0-2913 GCA_030824835.1 Geminicoccaceae bacterium
GTCAGGACCATTTTCATCACCTAGTGACCGAGCTTGGCAGGCCGATTCGCGGGTCGGCTCCATACGCTGCGGGCAAAAATTCCAGAAAACTTTGACATATAGGCCTATGATTCATGCTTGGCCGATCATTCAAAATGGGTTACTTGTTGAACAACAGAAAGCCGATCATTGAATGGATTGGGCCGAGAGCAAGCGGCCTGGGCGAGGGGGCAGGGGATGACGGCGATCGATCTGAACAGTGACCTCGGCGAGAGCTTCGGCGCATGGAGCATGGGGAACGACGAGGCCATGCTCGGCATCGTCACCAGCGCCAACATCGCCTGCGGGTTTCATGCCGGCGACCCGGCCGGGATCCTGCGAACCTTGCACGCGGCGGTCCGTGCAGGCGTCGCCGTGGGGGCCCATGTCGGCTATCGCGATCTAGCGGGCTTCGGGCGTCGGGCGATGGACCCTTCGAGCGAAGAGCTGATCGGCGACGTCATCTATCAGATCGGCGCGTTGCAGGGTCTCGCGGCTGCCGCCGGCACCCGGGTCACCTACGTCAAGCCGCATGGCGCCCTCTACAACACCATCGCTGGGGACGCGCGGCAGGCCGCGGACGTGATCGCGGCGATCCGAGCGGTCGACCCTTCGCTCATCCTCATGGCCCTCGCGGGAGCACCGATCGTCGCCCAGGCACGGGCCGCGGGGCTCGCCGTGATGGCCGAGGCCTTCGCCGACCGCGCCTATACTCCGCAGGGTCGCCTCGTCTCACGCCGGGAGCCCGGTGCGGTGCTGCACGATCCGGATGTGGTGGCGCGACGGATGCTTCGATTGGCGACCGAGGGTGTGGTCGAAGCGATCGACGGCACGCCGACCCCGATCGAGGCCGGGTCGATCTGCGTCCACGGGGACAATCCCGCGGCTGTCGCCATGGCGCAGATGATCCGAGAGACCCTGACGGGAGCGGGCGTCACGCTCTGCTCCTTCGTCGAGCGCAAGGAGGTGAGACCATGAGTGGAGATTCGGTGACCGCGGCCCAGGCGGCCCGGGCGCGTTATCGCGCTGGCGCCGTCGAGCCGACGGCCGGAGTCGCACCCGGCCTGGTGCAGGCGAACATGATCGCCCTGCCGCGCGACTGGGCTTACGATTTCCTGCTCTACGCGCAGCGCAATCCCAAGCCGTGCCCGGTCCTGGACGTGACCGATCCGGGAGCCTTCACCACCGTGCTCGCCGAGGGCGCCGATCTTCGCCGCGACATCCCGCTCTATCGCGTCTGGCGCGACGGCCAGTTGGTGGACGAGGTGACGGATGCCAGCCCCCTCTATGCCGAGCGGGACGATCTGGTGACGTTCCTCATCGGGTGCAGCTTCAGTTTCGAGGCGGCGCTGATCGAGGCCGGGATCGAGGTCCGCCACATCGCCGATTGCAGCAACGTGCCGATGTTCCGCACCAACCGGCAATGCCGCCCTGCCGGGAGGTTGAAGGGCGAGATGGTGGTGTCCATGCGTCCGATCGCGGCCGACCGGGTGGCTGCGGCCGCGACCATCTCCGCACGGTTTCCCGCCGTTCACGGAGCACCGGTTCATGTCGGCGTGCCGGAAGAACTGGGCATCCGGGACTTGGCGGTGCCGGATTTCGGCGACCCTGTTCGCATCGAGCCTGGCGAGGTTCCGGTCTTCTGGGCCTGCGGAGTGACGCCTCAGGCGGCCGTGATGGCGTCCGGGGTACCTTTCGCCGTCACCCACGCCCCCGGCTACATGTTCGTGACGGACGTCCCGGACCACGTCTACCGCGTCTGATCGCGCATCCGACCGACGGCCCCGTCCGGGGCCGGCAGCTCAGCCATCCCCGCGACGAGGCCCCGCATGCGTTTTCTGCCGGTCAATCCGACCACGCTTCTGGTCGAACTCGCCGATCTCGAGGCGACGCTCGCGCTATTCGATTCCCTGGCCCGGAAGCCTCTCGAAGGGATAGAGGAAGTCATTCCTGCCGCGCGCACGCTCATGCTCCGCTTCGACCCGGAGACGAGCGCCTCCGACATCGCCGCGGAGCTGGCCAGCCGGGATCTTTCGGCTCGGGATTCTGGTTGGACGCGGACGGTCGAGATCCCCGTCGTCTATGACGGGGCGGATCTGGCAGAATCGGCGGAACTGCTCGGTATCACTACCGAGGAGGTGATCCGCCGCCATACAGAGGCCGACTACACCGTCGCCTTCACGGGCTTCGCTCCCGGCTTCGCCTATCTGTCCGCTCCCGAGGTCGGACTCACCGTTCCGCGGCGTCAAACACCCCGCACGCGGATTCCCGCCGGCTCCGTCGGCCTCGCGGGGGCGTTCAGCGGAGTCTATCCGCGCGAAAGCCCCGGCGGATGGCAGATCATCGGGACCACCCCTCTCGTCATGTTCGATCCGGACCGCGATCCCGCTGCGCTGCTCTCACCTGGCGATCGGGTCCGATTCCGCCGGATCGACGCGATGCCGGAGCGCGCGCCGGCGAAGGCCGCAGCGCGGATGGTGCCCGAGGCTCCGGGCCTGCGCGTCCTTTCCGTCGAGCTGCCCGTGCTCGTCCAGGATATGGGGCGGCCCGGATTGGCCGCTCTCGGCGTGTCCGTCTCCGGCGCGCTGGACCGCGGCGCCCTGGCCACGGCGAATGCCGCCGTCGGCAATTCCCCGGACGCGGCCGCCCTGGAGATCACGCTGGGCGGTTTCAGCTTCGAGGCCGAGCGCGCGATGACGGTCGCTCTGACCGGAGCGCCCGCTCCGATCACGCTCCGGAGCGCGGAGGGGCACGTCCTCATCGCACCGCACGGCCGTCCGATCCGTCTCGGTCCGGGAGATGTGATCAGCCTTGCCGCCCCGGCGCAGGGCATGCGGAGCTACCTCGCTGCGGCGGGAGGCCTCGACGTGCCGGCCGTGATGCGGAGCGCCGCGA
>JAPJRA010000395.1:2923-4727 GCA_030824835.1 Geminicoccaceae bacterium
CCGTGGCCAGGGCGCCGCGGTCCAGCGCGCCGGAGACGGACACGCTCGCGGGTATCGGTTCCGCGCCGGTCAAGGCAGGCGACCGGCTCGCGATCGGCACGCAATCCGGCACACCCGCCACGTCGGCGTCCCCCCGGCCACGGGCCTTGCCCACCGCCGCGGACATCGTGACCCTCGACATCGTCCTCGGGCCGCGCACCGACTGGTTCACCCCCGAGGCCGTCCGCCTCCTCGGCGCGCAGGAGTGGATGGTCACCCCGGAATCGAGCCGCGTTGGCATCCGTCTCGCGGGCGCGACGCCGCTCGAGCGGGCCCGCACCGACGAGCTTCAGAGCGAGGGGACGGTGCGGGGCGCATTGCAGGTCCCCCCGAACGGCCAGCCGGTACTCTTCCTGTCCGATCATCCCCTGACCGGCGGCTATCCGGTCATCGGCTCGATCGCGCCCCATCACCTCGACCTCGCCGGGCAGATCCCGATCGGCGCCCGTATCCGTCTCGTTCCGATCGCTCCCTTCGCCGAAATCACCCCGACGCCGGAAAATCCCTCATGAAGAAGGTCCTGATTGCCAATCGCGGCGAGATCGCTCTTCGCATCGTCCGGGCCTGCCGCGACTACGGGCTCGCCTCCGTCGCCGTCTATGCCGATGCCGATGCCGATGCGCCCTTCGTGCGTGCCGCCGACGAGGCCTGGGGCCTGTGTGGCTCCAAGCCCGTCGAGACCTATCTCGACATCGGCAAGCTGATCGCCGTTGCACGCCGCTCGGGCGCCGACGGCGTCCATCCGGGCTATGGTTTCCTCTCGGAACGCGCGGAATTCGCGCGGGCGGTGCAGGAGGCCGGCCTCACCTGGATCGGCCCCGATCCCCACGTGATCGAGGCGTTGGGCGATAAGGTCGAGGCGCGGCGGATCGCCGAGCAGGTCGGCGCTCCGCTGGTGGCAGGCAGCGACGGTCCCATTTCGTCCGGAGCCGAGGCCGAAGCCTTCGCGCGTCGGGAAGGGCTTCCCATCGCCATCAAGGCGGTCTTCGGCGGCGGTGGCCGCGGGATGAAGGTGGCCTGGAAGCTGGAGGAGGTGGCGGAGCTCTACGATTCCGCCGTGCGGGAGGCGACCACTGCCTTCGGACGGGGCGATTGCTACGTGGAGCGCTTCCTGGACCGTCCCCGGCACGTCGAGGCGCAGATCGTGGCGGACCGGCACGGCAACGTCGTCGTGGTGGGGACGCGCGACTGTTCCCTGCAGCGCAGGAACCAGAAGCTGGTCGAGGAGGCCCCCGCGCCGTTCCTGACCGACGATCAGCGCGCCCGCGTCCATGCGGCCGCACGCGACATCTGTGCGGCTGCCGGCTACACGGGTGCCGGCACGGTCGAGTTCCTTCTCAGCGCCGACGGGGTGCTGTCCTTCCTCGAGGTCAATACCCGCCTTCAGGTCGAGCATCCGGTGACGGAGGAGACGACCGGGGTGGACCTCGTGATCGAGCAATTCCGGATCGCAGCGGGATTGCCGCTGTCTTTCACCGCCACGCCCGAGCCGCGCGGCCATTCCATCGAGTTCCGGATCAATGCCGAGGATCCAGGCCGTGGCTTCCTGCCCTCGCCCGGCGCGATCACCTTGTTCGCTCCGCCCTCCGGTCCCGGCGTCCGGGTGGATGTCGGCGTCGAGACGGGAGGCACCGTCGCCCCCGCCTTCGACAGCCTGATGGGCAAGCTGATCGTCACCGGGCCGACCCGCGAGGTGGCACTCGCTCGTGCCCGCCGCGCGCTCGCCGAATTCCGGATCGAGGGCGTGGCGGGCACGAGCGAGTGC
>JAPJRA010000396.1 GCA_030824835.1 Geminicoccaceae bacterium
GTGCTCGCGGTGAACCGGCTGACGAACAGCATGGCCACCGCGAGCACCATCGGGTCCGATCGCAATCGCTGCAACGGCAGCGGCCGCCACGCCACGTAAAGGAAGAACAGGAACAGGACCAGCCCGACAAAGCCGGTATCACTCAGAATCTCGAGGAACACATTGTGCGGCTGCGTGCCTTCCACCTCGTTGTGCTTGTAGAGGGGGGCAAAGCCACGCGCGCCGTGACCCATGACCGGTGCCTGGAAGATCAGATTGACCGCCGCCGCGTAGTAGGCCCAGCGATTGGCGCCGGTGACCATGTCGGGATCGTCCGACTGAGCCACCACCTTCCCCATGCGCGCGACGCTGTCGACCTTGTAGCCGGAGCCGATCGCCACCACCAGAACCGACACGACCAGCACCAGGCCAACGGGCAGGAGCAGCGCGCCGCGGTTCATGCTCAGCCCCTTGCGCCCGCCCGGCAGGAAGGTGACCAGCAGGTAGAAGAGGCACGGGGTGGCGACGCAGAGCAGGGCGCTGCGGCTGCTGGAAACCAGGATGAAGAAGATGCACAAGGAGAGAAGGCCGCCGGTGACGAGCTGGTGCTTGGAGAACATGCGTGCCCGAAGCGTGAGCAGGGTCAGGATCACGGCACCGTTGGCGACGGCGCGCCCCCAATTGTTGTAGACGCGTCCCGCGTCGACCCAGCCCGCGAACTTGAAGGAGCCGTGCCGGATATAGATCTGGGCCCCGAAAAGGGCGATGATGACCGAAAAGAAGATCATTATCTTGAAGAATCGCAGCATTCGCTCGCGCTTGTGGGCAACGACCATGGCGCCGGCCACCAGACACCATACGTTCACGATGTTGACGATCTTCAGATAGGTCCAGACCTGGGTGTGGGAGGGCGTCCACAACACGCTGAGATTGAGCCAGAGCAGCCACGGCAGGCAGGCCGCCACCAGCAGCAGGCCCGGCAGGTAGAGCCCTTCGCGCACGATCACGACCACGCTGAGGATGATGCTCAGGCCCAGCCAGACGTACGTCAGATCCACGGGCATCTTCGGCAGGATGACCTGGAAGGCGTTCGAATAGAGGAAGAGCATGAACACCATTTCGAACGAGCACGCGTCCGAGAGCAGCGTGCGCGGCGCGAAAAGGCCGCGAACTCCCTGGCGCGTGGGCGCCATGGAGGTCAAGGGCATGGTTGCGGTTGGCATCGGACTGCCCATTCGGTTGAGAGGAATTCGTCACATCGACGGCAGCCGCCCTCGCTCGTGCCCAGGTGGCCGCAACGCTAGATAGCCCATCCAGCTGGCAGCACGCACCTCGACCTCGGCAAGCCATACCGCCGTGCGCACGTCGCCGAAAACACCCTATGGCGAACGTGATGCGGTTCAATCTCCGGCGGTGCCGAGGCCTGACGGCCCACAGCCTCGCTATGACGCAAACATAGCGTTGGGCGATTGGGACGGCAAACTCGATCGAGCGGATGCTTCGATCCAAAGGCCACAGAAGGCACGTGAAAATCGTTTAATCGGGAGCCGCTGCGGCCGTTCGGGTACGTTGCGGCGTTGTACGGTACCGCCGAGCCGGCCCGGTTCTTGACCTCCGTGCGGCCAGGTGCGACCAGTCCGCCGCCGGAGGCCCGCGGGATCCACCGCATTGCCCAGCTGTCTTGGTCGTGCCCGCCATGAATCTGATGCGCCTCAGCCCGAAACTGCTTCGCGGCCGCTTCGCACGCCGACTTACCCTGCTGTCGGGAGGCACGTTCTTCGGCCAGGCGATCTTGATGCTGAGCGCGCCGCTGCTTACCCGCCTCTATACACCGGCCGATTTCGGCGCGCTGGCGGTATTCTCCGCGTTGGCCAGCATGCTGGTCGTCATTATTGCCCTCCGCTACGAGTTTGCGATCCCGATCTGTCACGATGTCGATGACGCCCTGGCGGCGGTCGCCGTCAGCATGCTGGTGGTGACGGTGCTATGCCTGCTGCTGGTCGTCGTGACGGCGGTCGGCGGCAGTGACCTGGCGGAACAGGTCGGGCTCGGCGAATATCCGAGCCTGCTGTGGCTGCTGCCGCCGATGCTCTGGCTATGGGGGCTGTCGCTGGCGTTGTCAGGCTGGTCGATCCGGCAGGGCTCGTTCCGACTCAACGCGATGAGCAGCCTCGGCCAGTTTGTCGCCCAGGCGTTCACGCAACTGGGTCTGGGCGCCGCCGGCGGTGGTGCCGCCTCGTTGGTCGTGGGCTTCAGCATGGGGCCGGTGACACGGCTGGCGATGCTCTGGCCTGCCCTCAGCGGCCAGGACCGTGCGCGCATGCTGCGGCTCTCGTGGTCCCACCTGTCGAAGGTGGCGCGCCAGCACTGGCGCTATCCCGTCTTCTCGAGCAGCTCCAGCCTGTTGCAGAGCGCTTCGCAGATGTTGCCCGCCGTATTCGTCGCCGCGCTTTACGGGCCGGCTGCGGCGGGGCTGTTCGGCCTCACCCAGCGAATCATGGGCGCGCCGGTGCGCATGCTCAGCGAGGCCGCCAGTCAGGTCTTCCTCAGCGAGATCGGCCGGGCGGACGGCCGGACCCTCTATAGGCTGGTCAAGCGCACCACGCTCGCGTTCCTGCTGGTCGGCCTGGTGGGCGCCTCGCCCCTGCTTCTTGCCGGTCCAGGCCTGTTCGCGCTCGCCTTCGGGGAGCCCTGGCGCGACGGGGGAGCCCTGGTCCAACTGCTGGTCCCGATCTATCTCGCCCGCTTCGTCGTCGTGCCGGTCTCGCAGACCCTGAACGTCACGGGCCACCAGCATCTGCACCTTACCGCATCGGTGCTCAACATGCTCGCCCTGGGGTTGAGCTTTGGTCTCGCGGCCACGCTGGGCTTCGGGATGAACATGACGATGCTGCTCTACAGCATCGGCTCGACCCTGGCCTTCCTCTTCTATCTGGGGGCCATCTGGTACACGGCCAGGTTGGCGGCACGGGCGCCCGCGGCTTCCGCGCCGCCTCTGGTCTGAGCAGCGGGCCTCCGCTCGGAGGCCCGACGGGCTCGGTCGATCAGCGGCTCACGAGCGGATGATGTTCATGAACTGCGCCACCGAGGTGATGCGCAGGGCCGAGCCGGTATGATTGGGGTCGCAGGTGGGTGGGACGGCGGCGCTGGGTGGCAGGTAGCGGACTGGTCCGGAATAGGCCGGGTAGGTGTGATTGCCCTTCACCAGGCTGTTGAACTGCCAGTTGCCGTTGGAATCGACGCCCGTGATGCCCCCGGGTCCGCCGATGTACTTCCTGATGTTGGCCGTGTCGGAAAGTGCAAACCGGCCGCGTACGTAACACTGGGATCCGAAGTACACGGCCATATATTTTCCGCTATCGTAGTCGTACAATTCAAAGGAGTCGGCCTGCTCCTCATACGCCTTGATGAACTGCGGGTTGGTATTCAGTACGTGCGATCTGACGTTGTTGTTCCAGAAGGCGGCATGATCCATGGCGACATTGCGCATGTCCCAGCGGGTCGTGCGCGGCCAGCCGCAATCGGAGGCCTCGCGCCCGGAAAAGTATAATTGTCCACCTGGCCAGTTGAAGTAGCTATCCGCGGCTCGGTAGATGGGAATACCGCCAAGACTCTGGATGCCGTCACTGTGCCCGTTCTCGGCAGGGTTGACGGTGTTGCTGACGTAGTGCGGACCCTTGTTCATATAGATCTTGTTTTGGATGACGATAGCTTTCGGCCCGCGCATGCTGCCATCGGCGGCGTTCGTCTGGTGCCCGATCTGTTGGACACGAATGAAATCGCCGAAGGAGCAGGCGTTGACCTGGTAGTCGACATAGATGTTGGCCAGGAACAGGAACGGCCAGTCCCGCCCTTCCCAGGTCCAATGGCTGCGGGCGTCGGCCGTGAAGTTGGGGCGGAGCAGGGCGGTGGTGCCGAGGACGGGATTGGCGGCGGTGCTGTAATCCGCCGCCAGCGTGCCGACGGGCTTCAGGGTGAGGCCCACCAGCACGAGTGGCCCTTTGAACTGCCCGGCCAGGGTGTTCGCGGTGATGGCCTCGGCCGGTCCCACGCCCAGGACGATGTCGCCGACATCGTGCGCGGGTATCGCCGAGCCGATGCTCCACAGCTTGACCTTCGACGGGTCGACGCCGGCCCCGTTGGGGAATGCGTGCGTCCAGGCATAGGCCGGGCTCGAGCCTGAGGAAACCTGGACCGAGACGGTGCTACGGCTGCGCTTGCCGGCATTGTCCAGCGTGTAGGCGAACCAGTCCTTGCCGACATAGCCGGCCATCGGCGTGTAGCGGATGACGCCGCCGCTGGCGGTGGCCACGCCATGCGCGGGCGCGTCGACACCGACGAGCTCGCAGGGGCCCGGTCCATCCGGATCATACGCTGCCGCAGCCACGTCGACGTCCACATGTGCCGCCGCGGTGGTGGCGACCTGGAACGGCATCGCCACGGGTGCCTCGTCGGTCTGGGCCGGCTGGTCCTCGTCGCCCAGGCCGTAGAGACGCTGCGGGCTGGCCAGATTGGCGGCCTCGGCGGCGATGCGCGCGGCCGAGAAGGCTGTGCCGGCGATGCGGACCTCGTCGATCAGGCCACGCCAGCCGCCCGTGACCGGATCGCGCGCCCCGGCGCCGACATAGAATCCGCCGGCCGGCATGACGCTGACACCCGATCGCGCCGCCGAGACGATGGACGCCGTCGCCTCGACACCGTCGACGAACAGGGTGGGTGGCAGCCCTTGCCGCCAGAC
>JAPJRA010000397.1 GCA_030824835.1 Geminicoccaceae bacterium
ACGTTGCCCTGGCCCTGGGACCCGCCCTTTTCGGCGCCGGGGCCGGTCCACTCGTGGCGCTGGCGCTGGCGGTGATGGTGCCGGCGGCCAACGTGCTGAGCGTGGCGGCGCTGGCCCGCCACGGCAGCGGCGGTCGCTCCGGTGCCGGGGCATTCGCCAAGGCCGTGGCGACCAATCCCCTGATCCTCGCCAGCGTCGCCGGGATGGCCCTCAACATGCTGGGCCTGGGCCTGCCGCGCGTAATCGAGGACACGCTGGCGATCCTGGCCAGGGCTACACTGGGCCTGGGCCTGCTCACCGTAGGCGCCGGGCTTCGGCCCTTCCTGGTGGCCGACCGGCCCGTGCTGATTTTCGGCACCACAGCGGCGCACCTCCTGCTGCGACCCGCCGTGGGCGTGGCGCTGGCAGCGACCCTGGGCCTGACCGGGACGGCCGTCGAGGTGGTGGCCCTGGCCTGCGCCGTGCCCACGGCCACCTCCTCCTATATCCTGGCCCGTCTCCTCGGCGGCGACGCCGAGTTGATGGCGGCGCTCGTCACCACGACCACGCTGCTGGCGCTGCTGACCCTGCCGCTGGTCATGGCTTTCACCCACACACTCGGCTGATGTCCCTTACGGCCTCAGCCCTTTCGGCCGCCTGATCGGTCGCTCGGGTCGGATCACCGAACCGTCCGCGGCCAGCACACCTTTGACGAGGATCATGTTGGCGTAGGGGCGCCGCTCCTGCGTCGCGAACACGGCGACGCAGGCACGCGCCTCCTCGTAGAATCGGAAACGCTCGATCGAGCCCATGGGCCAGGTGCCAGCGACCTCCTGGACCATGGCGGCGAATTCCTGGTGCGCCTCACCTAGCTCCTTCGGCCGGCCGTCGATCTCCATCCGCTGCACCGGCGTGTCGACATAGCCGTCGAGCGGCATTACCGAGAGCAGAGCGCGGCCGGCGCGCACGAGGTCGGTGTCGATCCGGATCACCGGCGGGCCCAGGTAGTGCGCCGGGAAATTGGCATCCACCAACGCAACCGCATCGCCATGGCCCATGTCCCGCAGAACCCCCAGCGCATCGCCACTGAGCAGTGGATCGATCCCGATCAGCATCGGCATTCCCTCCCTCGCCTGTGGGCGCACCCTATCCGGATGGCCAGCCGTCGCCAGCGGTTTCGAGCCACCCCCTGCTTGCGCCATTGACGACCGTCGACTATGCGCTTGATCTCCGCCGTATGCGCCCGCAATCAGACAGGGGTTCGGATGACCGTGCTCGACCGAAAGCGCTGCCCTGACGCCGGCCCAGTTGGCGGTGCAGACGTATTGTCCCAGCCCATCGACGTTGCCAAGTGGACGCCGTCGACATGAACTGGACAGATCTACAACCCTACTTCGTGCTTTTGCTGCTCGCTGCCGTATTCGGCACCATGGTCACCGAGAGGTTTCGTGTCGACGTGGTGGCGATGATTGGGGTGAGCCTGCTGCTGATCACAGGCACGCTCTCGACCAAGGAGGTACTCGCCGTCTTCAGCAACGAGGCGCCGATCACGGTGGCTGCCATGTTCGTTCTCAGTGCGGCCCTCGAGCGTACCGGTGTCGTCGAGCGGGCCGGACATTTGCTCTCCCGGTATGCTTCAAGCTCACCACTGCTCGGTATGTTCACGATCACCATCAGTGCTGCCACGGTCTCGGCCTTTATGAACAATACACCCGTGGTCGTGATTCTGACGCCGGTGACGATTGCTCTGGCCCATTCCTTGGGCCTGAGTGCATCTAAGTTCCTGATTCCCCTGTCTTACGCAACCGTCCTGGGTGGCACTTGCAGCCTCATCGGCACCTCCACCAATATCGTTGCTAACGGTGCAGCGATCCAACAGGGCTTGGCCCCATTCAGCCTCTTCGAGATCTCACCCGTCGGCATCCCACTGACTCTGATCGGCATCGCGTACCTGTGCACTGTAGGATTACGCATCCTGCCCTCACGCGAGACGTTCTCCAGCATCATGACCGGCTCGCGGCAGCGACAATTTCTGACCGAGGTGCTGGTCCCGTTGGGCTCGCCCCTAATTGGCAAGACCGCTGACGAGTCCGGCGTCGCCAAGAAGCTGAACGCTCGCGTGATCGACGTCATCCGTGACCGGATCTCGCTCGCGAGCGAGATGGAACGTGTCGTCCTGCAGGCCGGCGACCGCGTCGTCCTGCGGACCAATATCGGCGACGTGATCGGGTTGCGCGACAAGAGCGATGTCGTGTTCGGCGCTACCGGGCAGCATGCGATCGAGCCAATCGCCACCCAGAACACGAGCGTGATGGAAGGAATCATCGGCCCGCATTCCCGCTTCGTGGGCTACCGCCTAGCCGACCTCAACCTGCGCCGCCAGTACAGCGTCTATATTCTCGCCGTGCATCGCCAAGGCGAGAATCTGCACGGCAACTTCGATCAGGTAAGGCTGGCTTTTGGCGATACGATCCTGCTCGAGGGACCACCGGATGGCCTCAAGCGGCTGTTCGAGCAAGGGGCGCTGGTCAGTCTATCAGAGCCGACCGAGCAACCGCTGCGGCGGCATCTGGGCTGGCTCGCGATCTCCGCCTTGGTCGGTGTGCTCGTACTGGCCACCTTCGAGGTGCTGCCGATCAGCGCCCTGGCTCTGATCGCCTCGGCCGTCGTCATCGTCGGCGGTTGCCTCGATGCCGACGAGGCCTACAGCTCGCTCCGCTGGCCGATGCTGATGCTGATTTTCGGCAGTCTGGCTCTGGGTAGGGCCATGGAGACGAGCGGCGCAGCCCAGCTCGTCGTCGATGGGGTGATGCACCTGATTGCGGGCATGAGTCCCTTTATCATCCTGTCAATCGTCTATCTGCTTACAATGATCCTAACAGAGTTCCTGAGCAACAATGCCACCGCGATCCTGCTCACGCCCATCGCCATCGGGCTAGCGCACGGAATCGGGATCGATCCGCGGCCGTTCGTCGTGGCGGTCATGCTGGCGTCGAGCAATGCTTTCGCTACACCGATCGGCTACCAGACCAACACCTTCGTCTTCAACGCTGGCGGCTACAAGTTCACCGACTTCGTCAAAATCGGGCTGCCGCTCAACATCATCATCTGGATTGCCGCGAGCTTCCTGATCCCGACCTTCTTCCCGCTCGTGCCGGTGAACTGAAGGCCTTCCTCGATTTCACGGGAGAACATCGTTAGGCTTAACCAGAGACAGGCATCGATGCCCAAAGAAGCTTTCCCGGGAGGCGCGACATGCAGCTGAAACGACGGACCTTGCTGGCTTTGGCCTGCCTTGGCGGTATCCTGACCCTGGTACATTCCGCAGCCCGCGCGGAGCAGTTCGTCAACGTGCTCGCCGGCGGCACGGCCGGCGTCTACTACCCGCTCAGTGTGGCCCTGGCCAAGGTCTACGGCGAGACCATTCCCGGGGTACGCACCTCGGTTCAGGCGACCAAAGCATCGGTCGAGAATCTGAACCTGCTGCAGCAGGGCAAGGGCGAAATCGCCTTCTCGCTCGGCGATTCGCTCCTGCTCGGCTACAAAGGCGACAAGGATGCCGGCTTCAATGCCCCGCTTTCCAAGCTGCGTGGCATCGCTGCCATCTACCCGAACTACATCCAAGTGGTGGCCACGGCAGGTTCCGGCATCAAGACCCTAGCCGACCTGAAGGGCAAGCGGCTGTCGGTGGGCGCACCCAAGTCCGGCACCGAACTCAATGCGCGGGCTATCCTCGGCGCCGCCGGCATCGCCTACGAGGATCTGGGGAAGGTAGAATATCTGCCCTTCGCAGAGTCCGTCGAGCTGATGAAGAATCGCCAGCTCGACGCCACACTGCAGTCGGCTGGCCTTGGCGTCGCTTCGATCCGCGACCTCGCCTCGAGCGTTCCGATCGTCGTCGTGTCCGTCCCGACCAATCTGGTGGCGGAGGTGGGCTCGCCCTATGTCGCCGCCATCATCCCCGCCGGCACCTACAGCGGCCAGGACGACGACGTGCCGACCGCCGCCGTGATCAACTTTCTGGTCACCCAGAGCGGCGTCTCGGACGATCTCGCCTATGCCATGACCAAGGGGCTTTGGGAGCATCTGGATCAGCTCCAGGCCGCCCATGCGGCGGCCAAGGGCATCATGCCCGATGCGGCGCTCACCGGCATGCCGCTGCCACTGCACCCGGGCGCCGAGAAGTACTATCGTGAAAAGGGCATGCTCTGAGTGGCGGCCGCAGACCCGGGCGTCTCCGACGATCGAAGCCATGGCCTCGGTTGGGGTGATGGCTTCGCGGGCCAGCTGCTGTTCGCCATAGCGCTGGCGTTATCGGCGTTCCAGCTCTGGACGGCGGCCTTCAGCCCGCTACCGAGCCAGATTGTGCGTGCTGTCCATGTCGGCTTCCTGCTGCTGGTTGGATTCGGCCTGTTCGGCAACCGTTCCGGCCTCCAACGCAGCTGGTTCTGGCTCTACTGGGCCCTCGGCGCCGTGGCCTTCGTTGTGGGGCTCTATCACTGGTGGGAATACGAGGCGCTGATCCTGCGCGCCGGCGACCCGAGCACGGCCGACATCGCCGTCGGGATCGTGGCCATCGCGCTGGTCTTCGTCGGCGCCTGGCGGATCATGGGCCTGGCGCTGCCGACGATTGCCGCCGTCTTCCTGGCCTATGCCCTGTTCGGCCAATACCTACCGTCGCCGCTGAACCATCGCGGCTACGACCTGTCGCAGGTCGTGGACC
>JAPJRA010000398.1 GCA_030824835.1 Geminicoccaceae bacterium
TCCGGCTCGAACAGGTTCCGGATTCCGACCCGCAGGACGGCTCGGTGCTCGTCCGAACCCTGGCTGTCGGGATCTGCGGCACCGATCGGGAAATCATCGCTGGCCGGTATGGATGGGCGCCGCCCGGGCATGAGCGGCTTGTCATCGGGCACGAATCGCTTGGCCGAGTCGAAGCGGCACCGGATGGTTTACAGCTTCGAGCAGGCGATCTCGTGGTCGGAATCGTGCGCCGCCCGGATCCCGTTCCATGCATCGCCTGCGCTGCGGGCGAATGGGACATGTGCCGCAACGGGCTCTATACCGAGCGCGGCATCAAGCAGCGCCACGGCTACTGCTCCGACCAGTATCGAATCGAGCCCGAGTTCGCCGTCAAGATCGACCCGTCGCTCGGGGCGCTGGGCGTGCTGCTCGAGCCCGCCAGCGTGGTGGCCAAGGCGTGGGAGCAGATCGATCGCATCGGCAGCCGCGCCATCTGGCGTCCGCGCAGCGTGCTCATTACGGGCGCGGGTCCCGTGGGCCTGATCGCGGCCCTGCTGGCCACCGAGCGCGATCTCGATGTCCACGTCCTGGACAGGGTGAGCGACGGCCCGAAACCGCAGCTGGTCCGCGACCTCGGTGCCACCTATCATGTCGGTCGGGTGGCGGACCTCGGGTTTGAGCCCGACATCGTCATCGAGTGCACCGGCGCGCCTCGGCTGATCTGGGACGTGATCGAACGAAACGGTGCTGCGGGGATCGTGTGCCTTGCCGGAGTTTCGTCCGGCGGCCATCGGTTATCACTTGATTTGGGTCAGGCCAATCGCACGATGGTGCTGGAGAACGACGTCGTGTTCGGCTCGGTGAACGCGAATCGACGCCATTACGAGGCTGCGGCCCAAGCTCTCGTCCGGGCCGATCCGGACTGGCTGGGCCGGCTCATTTCACGCCGTGTGCCGATGGCTCAATGGGCCGATGCGATCCACCGCCGCCCCGACGACGTCAAGGTCGTCCTCGATCTCACCCACTGAATAACTGTCCGGCATGCCCCTGCATCTCGAGGACTATGCGCTAATCGGCGACTGCGAAACGGCGGCGCTTGTGGGCAAGGATGGATCGATCGACTGGCTATGCTGGCCGCGCTTCGATTCAGCCGCTTGTTTCGCGGCCTTGCTGGGGACACCGGAGCACGGCCGCTGGCTCGTGGCGCCCGCCGAGGCCGGCGCGCGGGTGACCAGGCGCTATCGGCCTGGGACGCTCATCCTCGAGACCACGTTCGAGACCGACACGGGAACGGTGACGGTCCTGGATTTCATGCCCGTCCGCGACACGGTCTCGGACCTTGTCCGCCTCGTCGTCGGCAAGGCCGGCCACGTGCGCATGCGGACGGAGCTGGTCCTGCGGTTCGACTATGGGTCGGCCGTCCCCTGGGTGACGCGAGGGGACGACGGTTCGCTCGTGGCGATTGCCGGGCCGGACATGGTCGTCTTGCGGAGCGATGCGGCCGTGCATGGCGAGGGGCTTCACTCCGTCGGCGAGTTTGTCGTCGCCGCGGGCCAGACCGTGCCTTTCACCCTGACCCACGCCCCGTCGCACCTGCCGCCTCCGGCTCCGATCGATACGGATGCGGCGCTCAAGGCTACCGACGCTTTCTGGTCGGAATGGTCCGGCCGATGTCGCCCGGCCGGTGAATGGTCGAACGCTGTTCAGCGATCGCTGATCACGTTGAAGGCGCTGACCTACCGCCCGACCGGCGGCATCGTGGCGGCTGCGACCACGTCGCTGCCGGAGCTTCTGGGTGGCACACGCAACTGGGACTACCGCTTCTGCTGGCTGCGGGACGCCACCTTGACCCTGCTCGCCCTCATCAACTCGGGCTATATCGCCGAGGCGAGCGACTGGCGTGATTGGCTGCTGCGCGCCGTGGCGGGAAGCCCGGGGCAATTGCAGATTATGTACGGGCTGGCGGGCGAGCGCCGGCTGACGGAGTGGGAGGCGAGCTGGCTGCCCGGCTACGAGGGCTCGAAGCCCGTGCGCATCGGCAACGGGGCGCACGGCCAGCTTCAACTCGACGTCTTCGGTGAGGTCATGGACGTGCTGCACCAGGCGCACAGCAGTGGCCTCGACAGCGACCATGTCGGCTGGGACCTGCAGTGCTCGCTTGTCGAACACCTGGAATCGATCTGGCGCGAGCCCGACGAAGGCATCTGGGAGGTTCGCGGCCCCCGCCGGCAGTTCACGTTCTCGAAACTCATGGCATGGGTGGCGTTCGACCGCGCCGTGCAAAGCGCCGAGGCCTTCGACCTGCCAGGGCCGCGCGACCGCTGGCGTAGGATCCGCGACGAGATCCACGCGGATGTCTGCGCTCACGGCTTCAACACCGAGCTGAATTCGTTCGTGCAGGTCTATGGTGGGCGGCAGCTCGACGCGAGCCTGCTGCTGCTGCCGATCACGGGCTTCCTGCCGCCGGGGGATCCACGGGTGCACGGCACCGTAACCGCGATCGAGCACGGCCTCCTCACCGACGGTCTGGTCAGGCGCTATGACACGGCCAGAACCGCCGACGGCCTGCCGGCCGGCGAAGGTGCGTTCCTCGCCTGCAGCTTCTGGCTCGCCGACGCCTACATCATGCTCGGCCGCTTTGACGAAGCCAGACGCCTGTTCGAGCATCTGCTCGGCCTGCGCAATGACCTGGGTCTTCTCGCCGAGGAGTACGACGTCAGCGCCGGACGCCAGGTGGGCAATTTCCCGCAGGCCTTCTCCCATCTGGCGCTGGTGAACACCGCCATGAACCTCACCCGGATATCGGGGCCGGCGAAGCAGCGCTCCGGCGCCGAGCCTCGCTAGAAATGCGGTTGACAGGCCGGCGCGCAGAAACGACCGTCGCCGCCGGCGGCTGACCGAGACGTAAAATCGGGCCGTACCAAGGGAGGTTGGACATGACGAAGACTTGGCGGACGGCGCTGGCGAGCGCCGCTGTGGCAGGCGTGCTGGCCTTTGGCGGCACGATGGCCCGGGCCCAGGATGTGACGGTGATGACCTCGGTGCCGGGGCTCAACTTCCCGTTCTTCGTCCACATGCTGCAGGCGATGCAGGACGAGGGCAAGGCGCTGGGCGTCAAGACCGTTGAATCGGATGGGCAGAACTCCGCCCCCAAGCAGACAGCCGACGTCGAGGCCGCGGTCGTACAAGGCGTGAACGGCATCGTCATCAGCCCGATCGACGTCAATGCGATGGCGCCGGCGCTGAAGACCGCGATCGACAACGGCGTGCCGGTGGTGACCATCGACCGCCGCGTCGCCGGTGTCGACGGCATCACCGCCCATGTGGGTGCGGATAACGTCAAGGGCGGCGAGGCCCAGGGCGAGTGGCTGCTGGAGAACTATCCGAACGGTGCCACGCTGATCAACCTGCAGGGCCAGCCCGGCGCCAGCCCGGCGATCGACCGCAACCAGGGCCTTCACAACGTCCTCGACCAGCACAAGGACAAGTACAAGATCGTGGCCGAGCAGACAGCGAACTTCGGCCGCGCCGAGGGCCTGTCCGTCACCGAGAGCCTGCTGGCCGGGATGTCCACGCCGCCGGACGTGATCGTCGCCGCCAACGACGACATGGCGCTGGGCGCGCTCGAGGCCGTCAAGGCGCGCGGGATCGCCGACAAGGTCAAGATCATCGGCTTCGACGCCCTGCCCGAGGCGCTGGGCGCGATCCGCGACGGCAGCCTCGCCGGCACGGTCGAGCAGTTCCCTGGCGGCCAGAGCCGCAAGGCGATGCAGATCATGGTCGACCTCTTGACCAAGAAGCAGGCGCCCGAGAGCGACCTCGTGCTCCTGACCCCGATCGTGATCACCCAGGCCAATCTCGACAAGTCCGAGCGGCTGGGCGAGCTGAAATAGCGGCCGGAGCCCCACCCTTCGGGACGGGGCGACCACCCATGCACGACACGCCCCTCCTCCGCATGGCCGGCATCGCCAAGAGCTTTCCCGGCGTCCAGGCTCTGCGCGCGGTCGACTTCGAGGTCGGCCGCGGCGAGGTGCACGCGCTCCTTGGCGAGAACGGCGCCGGCAAGAGCACCTTGCTCAAGATCCTGGCCGGCGCGCAGGCGCCGGACGCCGGTACGATCACCTTCGCCGGCGCCGAGATCCGCCTCGCCAGCCCGCACGCGGCACAACTCCTGGGCATCGTCACCATCTACCAGGAGTTCAATCTGATCCCGACGCTCTCGGTGGCCGAGAACGTCTTCATCGGACGGCTGCCGGTGCGAGCCGGCAGGGTCGACTGGAGCGAGTTGCACCGGCGCACGGCGACGCTCGCGGCCGAGGTCGGCCTCGAGGTCGACCCGCGCCGGCTGGTCTCCGACCTGTCGGTCGCCGAGCAGCAGATGGTCGAGATCGCCCGCGCGTTGTCGATGGACGCCAAGCTCGTGGTGATGGACGAGCCCACCTCCGCCCTTTCGGACAAGGAGGTGCAGCGGCTGTTCGCCATCATCGACGGGCTCAAGGCCAGGGGCATCGCCGTCGTGTTCGTCACCCACCGGCTCGAGGAGGTGATGCGGATCTGCGAGCGCGTGACCGTGCTGCGGGACGGAACATTGGTGGGCCAGGCCGCTGTCAGCGAGATCACCATTCCCGACATCATCCGGCTGATGGTCGGGCGCGAGGTCGAGCGCTTGTTCGCCCACCGTTCCGACTCCGGCAGCGGCGCGGTGGCGCTCGCCGTCCAGGG
>JAPJRA010000399.1 GCA_030824835.1 Geminicoccaceae bacterium
GATGGGCCTGCCAGCAGGCCGAAGGCAACGATGGACCAGCGGGCGAGAACGGCGCCTTCCGGCACCCAGTGGTCGTTCGCGGCTCGGCGGGGCATGACGGGCGCTCCGGCTCAGAGATAGCGTTCGTCGATGTCGACCGTCGATTCACGACCGAGCCGGTCGAAATGGGCGTCGAGCCACGCCTTGGCGAAATCCCGCCCGTCGTCGCGCAGGTGGGTCAGGAATTCCCAGTCGGCGTTGAGCTTGCTCGTCACCGAGAGCTTCTGCATCACCTCGTCGGCGGCGATGGCGTGGATGAACATGCGCTTGAGCGACGGGTCCGTCACGCTGCCCTGCTCGATCAGCCGCGTGACGAAAGCGATCGCCCGCATCTCGCGCATCAGCGAGCTGTTGAACGAGATCTCGTTGATCCGGTTCATGATCTCGGTGGCGCTGTAGGGCACCTCGGCCCGATGCAGCGGGTTGATGTGCACGACGACCACGTCGGGGCTGTCGCAATGGTAGATCAGGGGATAGATGGCGGGATTGCCCATGTAGCCTCCGTCCCAGTAGGCCTCGCCATCGATCTCGACCGCCTGGAACATGAACGGCAGGCAGGCCGAGGCCATCACCGCGGCGCTCGTGATCTCGCCATTGGTGAAGATCTTGACCTTGCCGGTGCGGACGTTGGTGGCCGAGAGGAACAGCTTCACCGGGGCCTTGCGGCGCAGCCGGTCGAAGTCGACCGACTGCTCCAGCACCTGCTGCAGCGGGTTGTAGTTGGCGGGATTGAACTGATAGGGCGAGAACAGCCGGGTCATCAGGTCCAGCATCAGGAAGGCCGGCGAGTAGTCGAGCGCATGATTGTGCAGCATGCGGTCGATCGGCGAAGGCTGCAGCGCCCCCGCCGCCGCCGCATGGCTGACGCGGAGCCAGAAATGGTGCAGGGCCTTCTTCGCCCCCTCGCGTCCGCCTTCGGCCAGGCCGTAGGCCAGCACGACCGCGTTCATGGCGCCGGCACTCGTGGCGGACACGCCCTCGAACGCGATCCGCTCGTCCTCGAGCAGACGGTCGAGCACGCCCCAAGCGAAGGCGCCGTGGGCGCCGCCGCCCTGCAGGGCGAGGTTGACCGTCTTGGTGGCGATGGTGCCGGTCGTGCCGGCCGCCCTGGCGGGCTGCTCGACGGTGGGCGCGTTCATGGGCGAGGCTCCCTCTATGGCACGGGTCAGTGCGCGGTCCAGCCGCCGTCGACCGGCAGCGCCGCACCGGTGATCGAGGCTGCCGCCTCGGTGCACAGGAACACGGTCAGCGCACCCAGCTCCTCGACGGTGGCGAAGCGCTTGTTGGGTTGGTTCGCCAACAGCACGTCGCGGATGACCTCCTCGCGGGGGATGCCGTGCGATCTCGCCTGATCGTCGATCTGCTTCTCGACCAATGGTGTCCAGACATAGCCCGGGCAGACGGCGTTGCAGGTGACCCCGGCCTCGGCGAGCTCGATGGCCGCGACCTTGGTCAGGCCGATCATGCCGTGCTTGGCGGCGACATAGGCGGACTTGAAGGGCGACGCGACGAGACCGTGCGCCGAGGCGATGTTGACGATCCGGCCCCAGCCGCGGGCCTTCATGCCGGGAATCGCCGCGCGCATGGCGTGGAAGGCTGAGGACAGGTTAATGGCTAGGATGGCGTCCCACTTGGCCGGCGGGAACTCCTCGATTGGTGCGACATGCTGGATGCCGGCGTTGTTGACCAGGATGTCGACCCAGCCCAGCCGGCCGATCGCCGCCGCCACCAGGTCCTCGACCTCGTCCGGCCGGCTCATGTCCGCCGGGCTATGGGCGACGGTGACGTTGTGGCTGCCCTCGAGCTCGTCGCAGAGCCGCGCGATCGCGACCGCGTCGCCGAAGCCGTTGAGCATGACGTCGGCCCCGGCCGCCGCCAGCGCTCGGGCGATGCCGAGGCCGATGCCGCTGGTCGAGCCGGTGACGATGGCGGAACGGCCGGTGAGCGGGCGGGTGGCCGCACGGGCACGTGGGCGGGCTTCGAGAGCGAGTTCCATGACGGGTTCCTCCGCGGTAGGGAAGGTGGGTTCACGGCAGAGGATGCGCGCCCTCGGCGGCGCGCAGAAATGCCAGCTGCGCACGATCTCGATACGCCCTGGCTATGGCCGTTTCCGCCCGGTTCCGGCCATGCTACGCACGACCGGAACCGGTAGAGAGCGCTCCCCATGGAAATGCATCAGGTGCGCTACTTCGTGGCCCTGTGCGAGACGCTCAACTTCACGCGCGCGGCCGAGAGGTGCAACGTCACCCAGCCCTCGCTGACGCGCGCCATCAAGCTGCTTGAGGACGAGCTGGGCGGGCTGCTGTTCAACCGCGAGCGCAACCAGACGCATCTGACCGAGCTCGGCCGGATCATGGAGCCGCACCTGCGCGAGGTCATGGACCAGGCGCGCACCGCCCGCGCCCGGGCTTCCAGCTTCTTCGCGCTGCGCGCGGCGAAGCTGAAGCTCGGCGTCGCCCGTGGCGTGTCGTTCAAGGTGCTCGACGACACGCTGCGCCAGTACATCACCGCCTATCCGGACACCGAGATCGCGCTGCACGACGACCGCCCGGTGGAGCTGCGCGAGGCGCTGCGCCGGGGCGAGCTCGAGATCGTCCTGCTGCCGCAGCGCTCCCACGATCTCGACGACCTGCACTACTATCCGGTCGGTGAGGACCGGCTGTTCGCGATCCTGCCGGAGGCGCACGAGCTCGCGGGGCTCGCCGAGATTCCCCTGCCGGCGCTGGCCGACCTGCCTCTGGTGTGTGGCGACGGCTGCCCATTCTGGGATGCGGCCGACCGCTCGTTTCGCGAGCTGGGCCTGAACGTCACGCCCAAGGCGATCGCCACCCGCTCGGAATGGCTGTTCGAGCTGGTCGGTCTAGGGGTTGGGGTCGGCGTCGCCGCCCGCTATGTCGACCTGCCGACAGGCTTGGTCACCCGGCCGGTCGAGGGGGCGGCGCTGATTCACGAGATCAACCTCACCACCAAGCGCGGCCGGCTCTACTCGCCCCCGGTCAAGGCCTTCGTGGATCTGGCGCTGAAGCCGCGGCCCCGGGCTCAGTCGTCGGTTGTCGCCGCCTGAGCCAGGCGCTGGACGGCAACGGTGATCGCCTCCGGATCGGCCCGGCGCGCCCAGTCCGCGTCGCCGAACGCATAGGTGATCACGCCGCCTCGGTCGGTGACGAAGGTCGCCGGTATCGGCAGCTGCCAGTCGAGGTCGGGGCCCAGCCCCGGGATCTCCAGCCCGAACCGGGCGGCCAGTCGTTGATAGAGACCCTTGCCCTCCTCGGTCATCTCGAAGGCAAGGCCGCAAACCTGCGCATAGCGGCCGTCCAGGTCGCTGAGCAGCGTCAGCCCCAGGCGGCGATCGGCCACGAGCTCGCGCAGCTCGCCCACCGGCATGGGTGCCACCGCGACCAGGGACGCGCCCAGATTTTCGATCGTGGGCCTGACCTCGTCGAGCGCCTGCAGCGCCATGCTGCAGTAGGGGCACCAGGGCCCGCGGAAGAAGGCCAGGGCCAGTGGGCCGCGGGCCAGCAGCTCCTCGCTGGAGACGATTGTCCCCCCTGCGTCCGGCAGCGCGAAATCGGGCAGGAGATCGCCGACAGACGGCCCCTGCTCGACCAGCTGCAGCATCCGCAGCCGCTCGATCGTGTCCTCGAGGGCCTTGCGGTCGACGGGGTCCAGAACCTGCAGCAACTGCGCGTTGCATTCTGCCAGCTTGTCCCGAAGTCTCATCTGCGTGGTCCTGTCCGACTTGGCGACTAGCCGGGGGCCATCGCCGGATCCAGCCGTTCGACTGCGGCCAGCAGCTCGGCCGGCTCGGCGCGCCGCGCCCAGTCGACCTCGGCGAAGGCGAAGGTGATCACCCCATCCGGCCCGACCACGTAGGTGGCGGGTATGGGTAAGGCCCAGCCTGCGCCGGCATTCAGCCGATCGAGGTCGAGCCCGAACCGGCGGTAGAGATCGGCATGCCCCTCGCTCATCTCGTACTGCACCCCGCAGATGCGCGCATAGTTGCCCTCGGCATCGCACAGCAGCGGTAGGCCCAGGCCCCGCTCCCCGGCGGCCTCGGCCAGCTCGTCCGCACGTAACGGCGAGACCACGACCAGCGTGCCGCCCAAGGCCTCGAGGGGGGCTCGCGCGTCGTCCAGGGCCCGTAGGGCGAGGCTGCAATAGGGGCACCAGGTGCCTCGCACGAAGGCCAGGACCAAGGGCCCCTTGGCGAGCAGCGAGTCGCTGCTGATGATACGCCCGGCGATGTCGGGCAGGGCGAAATCGGGCAGTATGTCGCCGACGGCCAGACCTCCCTCGACGATCTGCAGCATTCTTAGGCGTTCGATGGCGGCCCCCAGGGCCGCTAGGTCCTCCGCGCTTAGCTTGGCGCGCAGCTCGTTCCGCGCCCGTTCGAGCTGGTCCTGCAGGCCGGACATCGTCGCCCCGACCCACTGGGCCAGCCGGTCGAACTCGTCCGCATCGTGCAGGACAGGGGAGAGACGGGTAGCGCCCCCGTCGGCGCCGGTCTGTTGGTCGGTCTCGTGCACGCGCCCTCCCTCGGGCTCACGCCGTCATGTGCGTCGCCGGAACGGCCGCGGGCTGGCTCTCCTGCCCGGGAGCGGTGATCAGGCGGGCACCGCGCTCGAAGGTGACGTAGTTCCAGAGCCAGTTCAAGCCGAC
>JAPJRA010000400.1 GCA_030824835.1 Geminicoccaceae bacterium
TGATGGCGGTGCCGTGCTGGTCGTCGTGGAAGACCGGGATCTTCATCCGCTCGCGCAGCTTCGTCTCGATGATGAAGCACTCGGGCGCCTTGATGTCCTCGAGGTTGATCCCGCCGAAGGTCGGGCCCAAGAGGCGCACGCAGTTGACGAACTCGTCGACGTCCTGCGTGTCGACCTCGAGGTCGATGCCGTCGATGTCGGCGAAGCGCTTGAACAGGACGGCCTTGCCCTCCATCACCGGCTTGGAGCCGAGGGCGCCGAGATTGCCCAGGCCCAGGACGGCCGTGCCGTTGGAGATGACCGCCACGAGGTTGCCGCGGGCGGTGTAGTCGTAGACCGCGTCCGGATCCTTGTGGATGGCAAGGCACGGTGCCGCGACGCCGGGCGAGTACGCCAGCGACAGGTCGCGCGCCGTCGTCAGCGGCTTGGTGGGCGTGATCTCGATCTTGCCCGGCCGCCCGCGGCTGTGCAGCTCGAGCGCCTCTTCCGCCGTCACGTGGGCACTCTGCGCTACCGGTTCCAAGCCGCGGCGCTCGTCGTCCTGCCCGCTCATCGTTTGCCTCCTAGCCCGTTCCGGCCCTTTTGCGGCCGGGGCGGGCGCTGTGCAAGCAGATCACCCTCAGGCGAGACATCTTGGCCATGGGGCGCACCGTGCCCACCTGAACGGCGTCGGTTCAAGGTGGTGGGGAGCGGGTAATGAACATTGCGCGCACGGGGCTGCTGCTGGCGGCGCTGACGGCACTGTTCCTGGTGGTCGGCTATTTGCTGGGAGGGCGCGGCGGCGCGATGATCGCGCTGCTCATCGCACTGGGCACCAACCTCTTCGCGTGGTGGAGCTCGGACCAGATGGTGCTGCGCATGCACCAGGCGCGCCCGGTCACCCGCGCCAGCGCCCCCGAGCTGCACGGGCTGGTGCAGGAGCTGGCGCAGCGCGCGCAGTTGCCGATGCCGGCCGTCTACCTGATCGAGACCGACCAGCCGAACGCTTTCGCTACCGGCCGCGATCCGCACCACAGCGCCGTCGCGGTGACGCGCGGCCTGATGCAGAGCCTCAGCCGCGAGGAGCTGGCCGGCGTGATCGCGCACGAGCTGGCGCACATCAAGAACCGCGACACGCTGACCATGACGATCGCGGCGACGATCGCCGGTGCCATCGGCTTCCTGGCCCAGTTCGCGCTGTTCTTCGGCGGCTCGCGCGACGGCGAGCGGCCGAACCCGATCGCGGCCATCCTGATCATGATCCTGGCGCCGCTGGCGGCCTCGCTGGTCCAGATGGCGATCTCGCGGACGCGCGAGTATTCGGCCGATCGCCTGGGAGCGCAGATCTGCGGCCAGCCGCGCTGGCTCGCCAGCGCCCTGCAGCGGATCGAGCAGGCGGGCAGCGGCCGCGTCATGCCGACGGCCGAGCACAACCCCGCCAGCGCGCACATGTTCATCATCAACCCGCTACGCATGGGCGGGGTCGACAACCTGTTCCGCACCCACCCCGCGACCGCGGACCGCATCCAGCGCCTGCTGGCGCTCGAGGCGAGCGCACCGACGGCACAGGCCCCCCGCGCGGCCGGGTCGCCCCGCCCGACCAACGTCCGCTATGGGAGCGTGCCGCGCGCCGGCGGCAGACGCAGCCCCTGGAGCTGATGCGCGACGCGGCCCGCCGATGCAACCTGTCCCTGGGGGTGCCGGCACAGCGAGCCCGCAAAATTCGACGCCGTGTCGCAATTGACGGCAACGCAGCGGCGGCGCAGGTTCCTGGCGCACTGCCGTGATCATTTGCGGGGTATTGGAGGGCGGGACGCTTGAGTAGAATTCAGGTTTCCTTCATCAACAATACATTTTCCGATGTCTCCCTCTTTCATGTCGAACCGGCGAGCGGGCGGGAAATTCTTGAATTCGTCATGATGCCCGGGACGACGTCGGCGATCAGCCGCGATCTCCCGGTCGGCTTGGAATGGCGGATGAGAAATGCCGAGGACGGCGCCCAGGTGGGGACCTATCGGACGACCGATGCCGACCGTCAGCAATACCTGGTCGGCGGCCACCGCATCCACCTTCGCTTCGTCAATGCGTGGCCCGACACCATTGATCTATTCTCGGTCGATCCGGTGAGCGGCAGGGAGAGAAAGGAGCTGTACACGGGCCCGGGCGCGGAAGCCCAGATCAACACACATGCGGTGCCCGGGACGGAGTGGCGCATCAAGGACGCGAGGAGTGGCATCGTCATCGACCTCTATCGAACGACCGCCGAGTCGTTCCAGAGCCACACCATAGGCCCATCCCCGTCGGTGATCCCCGTCATCGATTCGATCATCCCGACCGTCGAGACGACGCTGGTCGTCACCACAGACGTCACCATCACCGCCCCGCACCTCGATACACGGCCCCTGTCCCCCAATATCACGCCCAGCTCCAGCACACCGGTAACGGTGGCCGGAGCGCGGGACTCGATCTTCAACGCCAATTCCTTCGATGTCGCCGTGATCAATCTCGAGCATGCGATCCGGCAGGCGGCGAGAACGAAGGACAGCAGCGAGTTGCGCGCCGCCGTCTACGCTGGCCTGATGCACATCGCCCGGAATCAGGCGCGCAGCCGCGAAGAACAAGCCGTGATGGACTGGCTGGCACTGCAGGTGAAGCGGACCCGGATCGAGACCGCCCGTCTGGCTCTCGCGGAATATGATCGGTGGAGCCACGACCCGTGGCGCTACGAGCCGCCCGACGGCTACGGCTTTCCCGCCTACATCCTTCCGGTCGCGCAGTCGCCGATATGGCTCACGACCACGCCCAATCCTCCGGTCCTCGCCAACAAGTCGCTAGCAAGCTACTTCGCCGAGATCATTTCGAACAATGGCTGGAGCCCGTTGAACAACCCGTTGCTCACCAAGGGGCGGGGGATCTCCAGTCTCGAGAACGTTGTGGGCTTCCCGGTGTTCGGCACGGTCCGCGCCTATGAGAAGCTGTACGGCACCGATGCCGGCACAACGGCGCTTGCCGAGACGACAATTCGGCTGCGGGCCCAGTCCTTCAATCTGCCGCCTTTGGGAGTGGCGTTCGGGTCCCCGGCGGGTCTGCAGGCCATCCGTTCGGCCAACCTGGAGCAACTCGCGCCTTTCGCGCACAGGAATCTGCGGGCATTTGCCGTCGAACTGAAGAACCGTCTGACGGCCTCCAATCAGGGCCTGCCGCTTGATCCGGAGGATGATGGTATTTTCATAACCATGATTAAGAATATGTCCAAGGCAAGTATTCGATCGAGAATGTCGGATATATTGACCGGTGAGATATTGAGCAGTTTCGTCGCGAGTTTCGTGCTGTCGTCCGCGCTGCAGGAGATCATCAACGAGTCGATGATGCTGGATGCGAAGCTGAAGCTGCGCGGCCAATTGGCCGACCACCTCGCCAGGCAACAGGCGGCTCCGCCGCCGGACTTGGCGAACCTGCTCTACCACGACATCAGGGGCGAGGTCGCACTCTACGGGGCCGACTACCAGCCGACCGATACCGCCGAGCTGGAGCGGATGATGGGCAGCAACGAGGTATATCGGGCCTTTCTGCTGTCGACCATCGAGTAAGGGTGGACGGGATCGACGGCGACATCCCTGCTTTCGGCCCGTCGTCGGCCGACCCGGCGCTGGTTCAAAGGAACAGCCGGTCCAGATACGCGCCCAGGCCCGGTGCGCCGATGGCCGGGCCACGCCAGCCGACATGCTTGTCGGGGCGGATCAGATGGACCGCGCGGCCATAGGCGGCGGCGAAGGCGCCCTCGGGGTCGTCGCTCAGGGGCACGCCGATCGGCTCCGCACCGGGCCCGATGGTGACCAGACGCAGCCGGCGCCGTGCGGCGGGCGGCAGGGACGCGGCCAGGGCCTCGATCGGCGACGGGTCCAAGCCCGCCGGCACCAGCAGCACGTGCTCGGGGCCACGTAGAACGTCATGCAGCCGGAACGGGGCTGCCACGTTGGGCCGGGTCAGCCCCAGCACGTCGGGCGCGCGGTCGCCGGCGCGCAAGGGGCCGTCGCCGTCGTCGTCCGTGACCCAGGGCGTGCCGCGGTAATGGATCGGGAGCTGGGTGTCGACCAGCGGATCCGGCCTGGTCCTCTCGCGGCCGAGATTGATGCTGGCGGCCAGCGTGCGCGCGATCACGTCCTCGCCGACCGGGCGGCGCTCGGCCTCGTAGGAGTCGAGCAGCGAGGCCGGAGCCGCCCCGGTCACGACCAGCGCCAGCTTCCAGGCCAGGTTGTAGGCGTCCTGGATACCGGTGTTCATGCCCTGGCCGCCGGTGGGGGGATGGATGTGGGCGGCGTCACCGGCGATGAGCACGCGGCCCTGGCGGTAGGCGGCGGCCAGCCGCATCGAGATCTTGAACACCGATGCCCAGCGCAGGTCCTCGAGCCGCGGTGGGTCCGGCAGCAGCGCATCGACCACGGCCTGCAGCGTGTCGATGCCCGGCACCGGGCGCTCCGACTGGATGCCGTGACCGTCGGCCGGGCCGGCGAGCTCGGGTGACGCCAGCATCGAGACACGATAGCGGTGGCGCTCCGGCAGCGGCACGGCGATCAGCATGTCCGGGGCATCGTCCACCTTGGGGCGCAGCAGGCGCAGGGCCATGCCGCGCGGCAGCTCCTGACCGGCAGCGCACGCCGTGCCGGGCGAGCTCGGCTGCCATGGTCAGCCC
>JAPJRA010000401.1 GCA_030824835.1 Geminicoccaceae bacterium
GTCCGGCTCACCGTCAGCGACGGCTCCGGCCTCGCCTGCGGGCAGGCATCGCAGGATATCGAGGTCAGCGTGACCACCCGGCAGTAGCCGCCCCATCCACGGAAGAACCGATGCCGCGGCTCACGCTACGCTGGAAGCTCCTGCTGTTCTCCGTCGCCATCGCGGTGGTGCCCATCCTGGTGGCGGCGCGGACCATGATCCGGATCGGCGAGGACGAGCTCAAGAGCTCGGCGAACGAGCAGCTGCTGGGGGTCGCGACCGAGCTCGCCCGCGAGGTCAACGACGTCTTCGAGCGCAGCTGGCTCGACCCCCTGATCCTGATCCGCAATGCGATCGACGATGGCCGCCTCGGTGTGCAGGAGAAGATCGCACTGCTGACGCTGGGCCTGTCGAACATCCCCGACATCGTGGCGTTGCAGATCACCCTTGAAGGCGCCGATCTGCCGCTGCTGGTGACCAAGGACGAGTTCAGCCAGAGCCTCCGCAGCGCCGGCCTTGACCCGCTGGCCACGCTGCGGATGCCACCGGAACGGGTCAAGGCGTTGCGCGACGAGGGCGAGGTCGCAGAGCCCGACCCGCTCTACATCGCCGAGACCGACGACTGGCTGGCAACCGTCGTCCTGCCCTTGCGCTCGCAGCTGGCGGGCTCCGATGCCATTCTATCCGCGCGCATCGATCTCAACCGCCTGCGCGACCTGATTCGCGGCAACCCCTTCACGAAGACGGGCGTGCTCACCGTCGTGGACCGCACGGGCCACGAGCTGCTGGAACCGGCGCGCCGCGATTTGGCGCCGTATGCGATCGTCACCGAGGCGCTGGGGCTGCTCTCCTCGAGCTCCCGTTCGCTGGGCGTCGAGCCCTATGCCCGTCCTGACGGTCAGGTGATGCTGGGCGCCTACGCATTCCCGCGGCCGTTCCGCTGGGCGATCCTGGTCGAGCGGCCCGAGCGTGACGCCTATCTGGCGGTCGAGAAGATGACCCACAGCCTGTTGTGGTGGGGTGCCGCCGGGCTCGCGGTCGCCGTCCTCGGCGCCGTCGCGCTGGCCTTCGCCATCAGTCGGCCGATCCTGGAGATCGACCACGCCGCGGCCGAGGTGGGGAAGGGCAATTTCGCGGTGCGCGTCGTGCGCGGCGCCCGCCTCAACGACGAGATCGGCGATCTGGCCCGGCGCATGAACGAGATGACGGTCGGCTTGGCCGAGCGGTTCCAGCTCGAGCGCTTCGTCTCCGGCGGCACGATGGCCGCAATCCGGCTCTCGGGGCACCAGAACGTCGAGCTCGGTGGCACCCGCCAGCACGCCACCATGCTGTTCTGCGACATTCGCGGCTACACCGCCTTTTCGGAGGAGAACGAGGCGGGCCTAGTGGTCGAGGTGCTCAACTTCTACTTCCAGCACCTAGCCACGTTGGTGAAGCAGCATCAGGGCGACATCGACAAGTTCGTCGGCGATCAGATCCTGGCGGTGTTCGTCGGCGAGACGGCCCAACGTCGGGCAATCGAGTGCGCGCTGGCGATGCAGGCCAGGATGGAGGAGCTGGGGCGCGATCGGCCGACCTGGAACCTCGCGGTCGGCATCGGCATCAACAGCGGCGAGGTGATCATGGGTGCGATGGGCAGCCGCGAGCGGATGGACTACACGGTCCTGGGCGATGCCGTGAATCTCGCCGCCCGGCTCTGCTCCCATGCCGGCCGCGGCCAGACGCTGGTCGCCAGTGCGACCTACGAGGCGCTCGCTGACCCGACGGCCTTCGCGATCGAGCGGCTGGCGCCGATCCAGGTCAAGGGCAAGCGCGACCCGGTCACCGTCTACGAGGTCCGGCAGGGCGCCATGGCACCGACCTGATCAGACGAGGTCGCCCAGCGCCTGCAGGTAGATGTCCAGCAGCTCCGATTCCTCGCGGCGCTCGTTGGGCTTCTTCTTACGCAGCGCGATCACCTTGCGCAGGATCTTGACGTCGTAGCCCAGTGACTTGGCCTCGCCGTAGCAATCCTTGATATCGTCCGCGATCCCGGCCTTTTCCTGCTCGAGGCGCTCGATCCGGTCGACGAAGTTGCGCAGCTGCTGGGCGCTGATCGTGGCGCTGCCGTCGCTGGTGGGGGTGATGTCGCTCTGATCCATGGGCTCCACTCGAACGGCCGTGGTGTCGGGCCACGTCTCGTAGGAGAGCAGCGCCCGCTTGACCAGCCTCGATCGCACCGCGGCCACGCGTCGGGCAGCTGTCGGGCGAGGATTTTTCCGGCACCCATGTCACCCTGGCGAGCGCCGTCTCGTCTCTTGAGGAGCGAGACCGGTCCGCGGCGGTGAGAGCTGCGACCGCTCGCTCGTCCCCCTTCACGGCAGGAGCCCATCCATGATCACCCGCTTCCTCGGCGCCTTGGCGCTGGCAGCCAGCGTCGCCACCGGCGCACTGGTGCGCGATGCCGCCGCGACCAGTTCGAAGGTGACGCTGGTCTACGCGCACGAGCTCCCGAACGTCCCGGGCAAGAGCATCAAGGGCGTGCTGGTCGAGTATGCGCCGGGCGGCTCGTCCCCGGCGCATACCCATGCCGAATCGGCCTTCATCTATGCCACGGTCCTGGAAGGTGCGATCCGCAGCAAGGTCAATGACGGCCCCGAGACGGTCTACCAGGCCGGCCAGAGCTTCTCGGAGCTGCCGGGCGACCATCACGGCGTCAGCGCCAACGCCAGCGCCACCGAGCCCGCCCGGCTGCTGGCGGTCTTCGTCGTCGATACGGACGATGCGGCGCTGACGACGCCGGATCCGTGACCCCGCCGGCTCAGACCAGGTTGACCGCGACGTCGATATTGCCCCGCGTCGCCTTCGAGTACGGGCAGACCTCGTGGGCGATGTCCACGAGCTGCCGGGCGACGTCCGGCTCCATGCCGGGCAGGCTGACGTTGAGGCGGGCCCGCAGCAGGTAGCCGTCGGCCGCGGTGCCCAGGTCGACCTCGGCATCCACCGCGACATCGGCCGGAACGGTGACCTTCAGCTTGCCCGCCGCCACGCCCATGGCACCGATGAAGCACGCCGACCAGCCGGCGGCGAAGAGCTGCTCGGGGTTGGTCCCGTCGCCGGCCGACCCGGGCCGCGACAGCTTGACGTCGAGGCGACCGTCGTCGCTGCGGGCGGCACCGTTGCGGCCGCCGATCGTGTGGGTCTTCGCGGTGTAGAGGACGTTCTCGATCTGGCTCATGGTCGCTCCTCGCTGTTGAACGCATACGCTTAGATCGTATGCGATGAGATTTAGGAGGGCCGATCTCGGCTGTCAAGCCTTCCGATCTGATCGCACGCGATCTATATCGTATGCGAGACATCGCCAGTGGCGCACGCGAGGTGACCCATGACTGCTGCCGCCCCGACCGGATCGACGCCGCTGAAGCTCGCCGACTTCCTGTGTTTCGCGATCTATTCGGCCAATCTCGCCTACGGCAGGGCGTACAAGCCGATCCTGGCCGAGCTCGGCCTCACCTACACGCAGTACATCGCGATCGTGGCGTTGTGGGAGGAGGACAACCAGACCGTGGGCGGCCTCGGCGAGAAGCTGCTGCTGGAATCCAACACGCTCACCCCGATCCTGAAGAAGCTCGAGGCCTTGGGCTATCTGGTCCGCCGCCGCGATCCCGCCGACGAGCGCCAGGTCCTGGTCAGCCTGACCGAGGCCGGCCGCCGCCTGCGCGAGAAGGGCCTGGGCATGAGCCTGATGGCGGCGACCGGCCTCACGGTCGAGGAGTTCCCGCGGCTGCAGAAGGCCGTCACCACGCTGCGCGACAATCTGCTCGAGGCGGCGCAAGATTCCGCCGGCCGTGTCACACGGTCCAACGCCGCCTCGTCTTGAGTCCGAGCGCGCATGGTGCGCGACGGAGAGGACGATGACCCCACGTTTGACGAACCATTTCAAGCTGGCCCCCGAGAGCATCAAGGCGCTGGTGGCGCTCGAGGCCAGCTTCAAGGCCAGCGGTCTGGAGGAGAGCCTGCTGAACCTCGTGAAGCTGCGCGCCTCGCAGATCAACGGCTGCGCCTTCTGCATCCACATGCACAGCACCGAGGCCCGCGCGCGCGGCGAGACCGAGATGCGCCTCTACATGCTCAATGCCTGGCGTGAATCCTCGCTCTACATCGAGCGCGAGCGCGCTGCCCTCGCCTGGACCGAGGCGCTGACGCTGGTCGCCGCCACCGGCGCGCCGGATGCCGACTATGCGCTGCTCGCGAGCGCGTTCGGCGAGGCCGAGCAGGTCCAGCTGACCCTGGCGATCGGTGCCATCAATCTGTGGAACCGGCTGCAGGTGGGCTTCCGCGCGGCACATCCCGTGGACCACGCGCGTGACGCCGCCTGACGCGGCCGCCGCCACCTTCGAGGCGCACCGATCCCGGTTGGTGCGCCTCGCTTACCGGATGCTGGGCTCGACCGCCGAGGCCGAGGACATCGTCCAGGACGCATGGCTGCGCTGGCAGCGTGCCGACCGGGCCGTGGTGCACGAGCCCGCTTCCTTCCTGACCCGCATCGTCACCCGCCTGTGCCTGGACGCCATGAAGTCCGCGCGTGTCAGGCGCGAGACCTATGTCGGCAGCTGGCTGCCGGAGCCGATCGTCGAGACGGCGGACGACACGCCCCGTCCCGACGAGCTCACCCTGACGCTGATGCTGGCCCTGGAGCGCCTCTCGCCCTTG
>JAPJRA010000402.1 GCA_030824835.1 Geminicoccaceae bacterium
AGATCGAGCTGGGCGACGTCGTCAAGCGACACCAGGAGGGTGCCGATCCGTGGGCAGGCGGCCAGCGCCTGCACGACCCGGGTCAGCATGGGCACGCCGCCGACGGTCGCCAGGCACTTCCACGAAACCCGGCGGTAGCGCGCAACGGGATCCTGCTCGCCGCGGCGACTGCCGGCCAGGACCAGTGCCGAAACCGAAGCGGGCCCCGTCACGTGAGGTCCCTCGTGAAGACGCGGTAGCGCTTGTAGGGGACGGCACCGGTGGCGCCGATCACCGCCTGGACCTGGCGATTGTCCTCGAGCACCCAGGACAGCTCGCCATGGTGATAGCCCAGCTTCGCGTAGTGGGCCCGGATACTCTCGATCATCCCGAGCGCGATGGCCGCACCCTTGCTGGTCCCATGCAGCCGCTTGACGATGCCCATGAGCGGCATCCTGCCGGAGGTGACCCCGCGCATCTTGAGCCGCCACAGCAACTGCAGCCAGCCCAGCGGCAGCAGGCGCCCGTCCAGGCCGGCGATGGCCTCGTTCAGGTTCGGCAGCGTCACGGTCATGCCGACCGGCTCGCCGTCCATCTCGCCGATCGCGAAGCTCTCTGCCGTCACCAGCGGCCGGATGCTCTTGGCGAGATAGGCGGCCTCGTCCTCGCCGAACGGAATGAAACCCCAATTGTCGGACCACGCATCGTTGAAGATGCGGCAGACGGTGCCGATTTCCTCGCGATATCGGCTCATGTCGAGCGGGCGGATGCGCACGCCGGGCATCGCCAGCACGCGGGCGATCAGCTTTTGCGTGGTCTCCGGCCAAGCTGCGGCGACGGCGACGTCGTAGGCGATCAGATCCTTGGCCTTGGTGTAGCCCAAGGCCTCCAGCCGGTCTCGGTAGTACGGCCGCGCGTGCCCCATCATCATCGAGGGCGGGGTGTCAAAGCCCTCGATCAGGAGCCCGGACTCGTCGTTGATCGAGAGGCTGAAGGGCCCGACGATCCGCGCCATGCCGCGCTCGCGCAGCCAGCCCTCGGCCGTGGCCATCAGCGCCGCGAACACGTCGGGGTCGTCGATCGCATCCAGAAAGCCGAAATGGCCGGTGGCGTCGCGGTAGAGGTCGAGGTGGCGCTGGTTGATCTGGGCGCTGACGCGGCCCACCGGCCGGTCGTCCCGGTAGGCGATCCAGTAGCGCACGTCGATCGCGCGCAGGAACGGATTCTTGGCCTGGTTCAGGTGATCCAGCCGCTCGAAGGTGAGCGGCTGGACCCAGCATGGGTCATCGGCGAAGACGGTGCGGGTGACGTCGATGAAGGCCCGCAGGCCCGCCTTTCCAGCCACCGGCTCCAGGCGCAGTCCTTGGCGGGCCAACGGCTTCTCCCGGCATTTTTCGAGCCAGCGGCAAGTAGGGCGAGGCGTGGTGTCAGGTCAAGTGCCTGTGCTACGTCGAACCCCGTCCGCGCTCAGGCGGAAGCGATCGCCAGCTCGCTCAGCTCAGGCGCGCCCGCGCCTGCCTGGGCTGCCATGCGGCCGGTCGGCTGCCCCTGCAGCAGGCCACGCAGCCGATTGACGGTGCGCGTCAGCTCGTCGCCAACCTGCCGCATCGGCACGGCCGGCGTCATGTCGCCGAGCCAGCTCACCCGACCGGTCGCCAGCAGCGAACGATGGACGATGCGCAGGTCCCGCGAACGGTTCAGACGCCCGCGCGGCAGGCGGCTGTAGGCGGCATAGAGGCCACCGCGGATCCGGCTGGCCAGCGACGCACCGGCATCTGCCCTGCCGCCGTCGTCGCGCATCGGCAACGCGCCGGCGTCGAAGGCGAACATGTGCACCGGTTTGCCGGTCGCGCAAGCCTCCGCCAGCATCGAGATGCTGTCGGCCGTGACGACCAGGCGGTCGGCCAGGGCCACGAAGCCGAAATAGGGATTCTCGCTGTCGTCCCGTGCCCAACGGTGCAGGCACGCCGGGGCGTCGATCGCCGCGAACAGCGCATCCACCGACGCCGCAGGCGTCCGAGCGCTGGTGGTCACCAGCACGCTGCCGCCCAGGCTCTGCGCCAGCGCACTGGCCTCACGGCCCAGCCGTGCCGCCGCGGCCGCGTCGAACACGTAAGGCCCGCTGCTGCCGCCGACGAGAACGGTCACGAACGGCCGCGGCAGATGCGCCAGCCGCGGCTCCCACTGGGCAGCCGCCGTGCTCAGACGGTCCGGCGCCACCAGGTGCAGCGGCAGCGCGTTGTGCAGGATGTTCTCGGCCTCGGGCAGATCGTACTGCGGCGTGGTGACGACCAGATCGAACGCGTCGGCGGAGGCCCACGGGCGACCGATCAGCACCAGGCGGGTCTTGCCACCCGACTGACGCCGGATCCAACGGGCCACGTTCTCGTTGCTCTGATGGGCCAGCAGCACGAGGTCCGGCCACGGGCCGTCCAGCGCGTCGGAGCGCCGACGGTCAACGCCGAGCAGATGCTCGCCGCTGACCAAGCTCACCACACCACCCAGCCGATGATGCACGATCCGCTTAACCTCGAACGGGCAGCCCAGAGCCTCGGCCAACGCCAGAAGCTGCGTGCGCTCCCCGGCCCGCGGCGACGAAAGCACCCAAACGCGAGGCGCGGCCACGCCACGAGCAAACACCGCCGGCCGTTCCAGGCTGCTGGCGTTGCGCGACACAAGCGGGGTGGCAATCGAGCGGGAGGTCATGAACTTTCTCGGGTCAACATCATTCTCACGACGGATACATGCCCTCGCGCCCCGCCATAGCCAATTCACTTAGGGTTACGGATTGTAACCCCCGCTCGCCGGAACCGCCGGGCACTGCAGCGCGGCCAAGTCCGCAATAGAGATGCGGCAACACGTCACTGCCCGACTGTGCAATGCTTGCCGGGACTGGACCTCGGCTGCCGACGCTCGAGCGATGACCTCCGTCCACGCCACATGGCTTCAGGTTGTACACAGCAGAACGGCAACACCCATGGCGGGAGGCTCGAGCAACCGGCCCTGTGCTGCAAAAGCCCACGCCACCCCTGCAAAACATCAATCTGGCGGCGTCGTTCCGCCAGCTGGACATTGAAGGGAGGGCTACCTACTGTCGGCCGACGTTCGCCGGCGTTGCAGGCGCCTCTGGCAAAGTCGATCGGCGCGAAACATGATCGCCAACTTACCCGGCAGGGTCGTCTTGACCATGGGTGCGATCTGCGTGTTTGCGGTCGCGCTCACCGCAACGCTGAATTTCTACAAGTACGACAGCACGCTTTCCGACCTCTTGCGCTCACGCTTCACCTTCCTGCTGCGTGACATGCGCCACACGCTCGAGACCGGGATGGATCTCGGGCTGCCACTGCGCGAGCTCGACAATGTCCCCGAGCTGATCGGCGGCAACGCCGCCCGCAATCCGGAAGTGCTGTCGATCGAGATCTTCGATCCGAGCGGCACCGTCCTCTTCAGCACCGATTCCAGCTTCGTCGGCGATCTCGTCGCGACGAGCTGGCTCGACCGCTGGCAGAAAAGCACCGAGCCGCTCTGGAGCACGCGCGAGCACGACGCCGACACGCTGGGCATCACGCTCCAGAACAATCTCGGCCAGACGGTCGGGGCCATCGCGCTCCGCTACGACCGCAGGCTCGAGGACGGGCTCCTTTATCGCATGGGCCTGCAGCTGGCCGGCGTCGGCGTCGTCGTCGTGGCCGTCGCCACCTTTCTGGTGGGCCTCGGCAGCTATCTGTTGCTGCGCCCGATGCGCCAGCAGCTGCTGCTGATGCGGGTCGGGACGGAACGGCTGCTGGCCGCGGAATCGGCGAGCGGACCCCTGCCCGGCGCTCCGGATCTCACTTACGCGAAGTTCGCCGGCACGGCCACCGACGCGGCCCGGGCGCTGGAGGAGGCGGCGGCCGAAATCCATCGACTGGATCGCGACGGATGAGCCGGACGGCAAGCTCGGCACAGCTGGACGGGCGCCTGCTCTGGCGGTTGATCGGCATGTGCGTCGTGGTGCTGCTGCTGGCCCAGGGGGCCGTGTCGTTGTTCGCGGTCCGGGCGTTCGAGCAGGAGCTGGCGCCGCAGCTGCACCGCAAGGCCGAGGTCGTGGGCCGATCGGTGGGCGCACAGATCGCGGCCGCGGTGGAGTTGGGAATCCCGCTCGACCGGCTGGTCGGCATGGACGCGTTCCTGGGCGACATCATCGCCGACAACGAGGACATCCTCTATCTCGCCGTCGTCGATCCGCGGGGACGCGTCCTTTATGCCAGCAACCTGTCGGATGATCTCGCCACGAGCCTGACGCCCCCCCCGGCCGGGGCCGACACGACGGAGCCGGTAGCGGCGCAGGTCGAGCACGACTCCGCCTATGACACCGGCTTTCCGCTCCTGGCGAACGGCCAGGCGGTGGGCAGCCTCCATGTCGGCGTCGACAAGGCGTTCGTGCGCGGCGAGCTCAACGAGATCTTCAGCGACGTGCTGACGGTGCTGGTCATCTCGCTGCTGGTCACGCTGGAGCTGCTCCTGTTCTTCGTCGTGGTGCACATCTCGGCGCCGATGCGGGTGGTCCGGGAAATGATGGGGCGGCTCGGGAAGGGTGACTTCACCCGGGTCCTGACCATGCGCAGCTCCGACGAGATCGGCCGGTTCGGCCTGAGCGTCGACCGGCTGATCCGGCACCTGAACGAGCGCTTCCTCGAGTTGCGTCAGGA